>JAHJFW010000116.1 GCA_018824765.1 Patescibacteria group bacterium | reverse complement strand
TGGGCGGGGATTTGGTGAAAGTTTTGGCGTGGTATGACAATGAGTGGGGTTACTCACACAGGCTGGCTGAAATCGCGATTCAGGTTGGCGGTACTTTGAAGAAAGGCGGAAAGAAATAACCCAAAATATTTTTTGATCGGTGTTTTTGCATATATCCCCCTCCTTGCGAAGGAGGGGTTAGGGGAGGTCTCCGTCGGATAGACCCCCTCTAACTCCCCCTTCTTAAGGGGGAGGATATGAATTAATTGATCCCCCTTCTTAAGGGGGAGGATATGAATTAATTGATCCCCCTTCTTAAGGGGGAGGATATGAATTAATTGATCCCCCTTCTTAAGGGGGGAGAACCGTTTTTTGGCATGAAAAAAATGAATTTGCGCTATAGGCCTGATCTTAGCCGATATTATGACGGTTTGAGTTTGGCGGCCGCTATTATTGCGATTTATTTCGCTTATCAGGCTTTTCTAGCTGGCGGTTATTGGCGGCCGGTCGGCTTCGTATTCGGGTTCGGCGCCGCGCTTATCGCGTATGGCATGTTTGCAGCTCCCAAACGTTTAGTCGTTTCTAGATACCGTGAAAAATTGGTGCACAAACCGGAGACGTGGCTGCGTTTGGTTTTTGCTTCGGATTTCCATACCGGAGAATTTAAGCGGGCTGAATGGTATGAAAAAGTTGTCTTGGAAATCCAGGCGCTTGATCCGGATGTCATTTTTTTGGGCGGGGATTATGTTGAGTTTGAAGTCGAGTCAATCGGCGCGCTTGAATCTCTAAAAAAACTGCATGCGCATTTGGGCAAATATTTTATTTTGGGCAACCACGATTATCTTGACCGGCCGCAAGACGTAAGGAATTTCTTATCCGGTTTGGGTTTTGCAGATTTGACGAACGGCCATTTGACCCTGAAAAAAGAGGGACGGTATTTACAAATCTCCGGCTTGGACGATTGTTGGCAAGGACATCCGGAAATTCCGCCGATCAGGGCAGCCGAGCATTTGCCGCACATAACTTTTACGCATGATCCGGATGCGGTTTTGGATTTTTCCGCCGGCGACACGGATTTGCTTGTTTGCGGCCATACGCACGGCGGACAAATTCGCCTGCCTGTTTTGGGATCGCTTTTGCCCATTCCGACCAAATTGGGCAGGGCTGCGGATAAGGGGAGAAAAATCGTGAATGCAATTCCTTTGATTGTCTCTTCCGGCTGCGGCGAATCCGAAGTGCGCGCACGGCTTTTCAATCCGGCGGAAATAGTGGTGGTGGAATTGGGGATATAGGCTGTGGGTGGGAAGAATCTGGGGATTAGAATCTGGAATCTGGGCTGTGGGAAAAAAAAGAATCTAGGGATTAGAATCTGGAATCTAGGCTGTGGGGGGGGGAGAATTTGGGGATTGGAATTTGGAATCTGCGTTTAATAGATAATAGTTCCTGAGCGAAGTCGAAGGACTACCTTAATCAAGGTAACCCCTCGATTCTCCAAAGGCGGGCAGGTAAGCTAATGGAATATCTTTTTTCAATGTAAGTTTTTTATGAGCATTTTAATCTTTCCTGTGCGCTTGCTATAATCCGTTTATGAATTTACGTGCATTGCCCGGAAAAATTTCTTTAAAGGGTAAAAAAGTTTTATTGCGCGTTGATTGGAATGTTCCGCTTTCAAGCACTTTTGCTCCGCATGAATCGTTGAAGCTGGAGCGCAGTTTTGCGACAATTGAAGATTTGCTAAAACGCGGGGCCACGGTTGCTTTGATGACGCATCTGGGGCGTCCGAAAAAATACGATGCCAGATATTCGACCGAGGATTTGGCGCGTTTGGCGCACAGGATGTCGGATATTTGCATCAATTTTTTGCCCGGTTCTTTGGAAAGACCCAAAGAATTGGAAAATATCCGCGTGGTTTTGGATAAGGCAAAGCCGGGCTCGGTATATCTTTTGGAAAATGTGCGGTTTTTGGCAGGCGAAGAAACAAACAAACCGGCTTTGGCCAAGGCCATGGCGTCGCTCGCGGATATTTTTATCAATGACGCCTTTGCATCGTGCCATCGCGCGCATACTTCTGTTGTCGGAGTGGCGCGTCAATTGCCGGCTTATGCCGGAGCCTCGCTCATTGCCGAGGTTGAAGCTTTGGGATATTTGCTGGCCAAACCCAAACGGCCGTATATCGCAATAATTGGTGGAATGAAACTATCAACCAAGATGCAGGTTTTGGAGGAACTTTTAAATACGGCTGATGAAGTTTTGATCGGCGGCGCAATGGCGCATCCGTTTTTTCAAGCGAAAAATTATCGGATCGGAAAATCTTTTTCGGAAAAAATCAGCAGTGCGGCAATTAAAAAAATGCTGAAGCGCGGCAATTTGGTTTTACCGAAAGACGTTTTGGCGGCCCCTGCTTTAAAGGCCGGTGCGGCTGCGCATTGCGTGGCGCCGAATAAAGTCGGCGTCCGCGAAATTATTGGAGACATCGGGACCGGAACCATGATGGATTGGGCGACGCGTATTAAGAAAGCCAAAACTATTGTTTGGAACGGGCCTGTCGGAGTGGCTGAAATACCGACTTTTGCGCATGGTTCTTTGTTTTTAGCGCGCGCCATTGCCGCACGCAGTCAGGGTTCTGCTTTTGGCGTTGTCGGAGGAGGGGATACTCTGCCTCTCGTGATGCAAAGCGGAATGAGCGAATGGATCGACCATATTTCAACCGGCGGCGGCGCTATGCTCGAATTTTTGGCCAATAAAGGCAAACTTCCGGGATTGCTGGCATTGAAAGATAAGGGCGGTGTTAAATAATAATAATGATAAAATGACTAATGACGAATGACTAATGACGAATGAAGGAAGGTTTCCTAAACTAGTCATTCGGATTTCGTCATTCGGATTTTACTAAAATAGTATGCAAAATAACGAAAAAACCGAGCAAACTCCGGCTGAACGGAAAAGTTACAGAATGTCCGTTATCAAAAAGACTTTGGAACTTATGACCGCGGCTTTTGCATTTGTGGCGGCCTTGGCATGGAATGACGCTGTGCAAACGCTTTTTCAGAAAATTTTCGGACCGGCGCAAGGCATCCTTGCGAAATTCCTTTACGCGGCGCTGATAACGGCAATAGTGGTTTGGGTCGGTATCAGGCTGTCGGCAGTAAACAATATTTTGGAAAAAAATAAGCGCTAAACCAGCCATATATATGAATAAATTCCAAATTTCAAGCACCAAAGTCCAAACAAATTACAATTACCAAAATTCCAAACGTTTCGGACATTCGAACATTGGAGCTTGTTTGGTATTTGGAATTTGGTACTTGGGATTTATTTATTAAAAATATGCTTAATCGGACAAAAATACGATCAATTAAGGCCAGGGAAATATTGGATTCGCGCGGCAATCCCACGGTCGCGTGCAAAGTGACGCTCGCGTCAGGAGCCGCGGCTGAAGCCAAGGTTCCGTCAGGCGCTTCAACCGGCAGCCATGAAGCTTTGGAATTGCGCGACGGCGGAAAACGCTATGGCGGCAAGGGCGTGTTAAAGGCTGTAAAAAACGTAAATGAACGCATTGCGCCGGTCATGTTGGGCATTGACGCCAACCGCCAGCAGGATATTGACCATGTGATTTGCGAGCTGGACGGCACGCCGAACAAATCGCGTTTGGGCGCAAATGCCGCGTTGGCTGTTTCTTTGGGTGTTGCGCAAGCCTTGGCAGTTCAGCGCAAATTGCCGTTATGGAAGTCTTTGCGGCAGTCTTTTGATTTTACGAAGAAAGCGCGTTTGCCCATCCCGATGATGAATGTTTTAAACGGAGGTGCGCATGCGGATTGGTCGCTCGACGTGCAGGAATGCATGATTTTACCTCGGCAAAAAAGCCTGAAAGAAAGGGTGCGCGCCGGAGCTGAGGTTTTTCATGCGTTGGCCAAACTGCTCAAAGAGCATGGGTTCGCGACTACTGTCGGCGATGAGGGCGGTTTTGCGCCGCGTTTGGAAAACGTTGAAGCCGCTTTTGGATTGTTGGTCTTGGCAATAAAAAAGGCCGGCTATAAGGCAGGCAAGGATATTGCCTTGGCAACCGATGTGGCCGCCAGCGAGTTTTATGACAAAAAAAATAAAGTCTATCGTTTTAAAGCCGAGGGAGGAAAAGAATATTCAGCTGAAGCGTTATTGGAGCGCTACGAAAAATGGCAAAAGGATTACCCATTGATTTCACTTGAAGATCCTTTTGCCGAAGACGATTGGAGCGCGTGGAAAAAAGCAATGCCGATTTTGAAAAAGCGGTCGATCTTGGTGGGCGATGACTTTTTCGTAACTAATGTGAAGCGTTTGGAGCGGGGCATACGCGAGCGCGCAGCCAACGCGATTTTGATAAAGTTTAATCAGATCGGCACATTGACCGAGACGGTTGATGCCATTTTGATGGCGCAAGCGGCAAAAATCGCTGTTGTCATTTCGCACCGCAGCGGTGAAACCGATGATACGACGATTGCGGATTTGGCGGTTGCGTGCGGCGCTGAATATATTAAAACCGGTTCATTATCCAGAAGCGAAAGGGTTGAAAAGTATAATCGTTTGATGGCGATTGAGGATGAGATGGTGTAAGAAGGCGGGGTAGTAGCTGGTATCTGGTAGCCCGTAGCTGGTATGGAAGATGAGGGGCAGGGCTTTGGATTCTTGGTTTTTGAATGAGGGATTTTTCGTCTTCACTAAATTTATTTAGGACTTACGCGTTTGGAATTCAAAACCTCAAATAGTCCCCGAGCTTGTCGAAGGGCAACCGATAACGGAACCTAAAATTTCGCTTTGGTAGCCCTTCGACAGGCTCAGGGACTATCAAATTTATTCAAACGTGTAAGTCCTATTATTCTCTAATTCGCGCGAATTAGAGAATATCGGGTTTACTGATCAATATTTTTGCAGCTTCCGGCGGATTTTTTCGACTTTGCGGCGGTCGAGTTCGGCCATATTTTTTTTGACCGTGATTTTATGTTTCGCAACCGCTGTTTTCACGTGCGTTTTATATAATTGCACAATGTTTTTGATTTGTGCAATTTGATCTGCTGTTGGGGGCATAAATAGATTAAATTCCAATTTCCAATTTCCAATTTCCAATTTCCAAACGGCGTATAAGTTTTTTTAGGCATAAATAGATTAAATTCCAAGCACCAAATTCCAAACAAATGTTAACGAACAAAATTCCCAAAGTTTCGGACATTCGGACATTGGAGTTTGTTTGGGATTTGTCCCGATGCGCGCATATTACGGAGAGCGCGATCGGGATCCCGATCGCCTTTTGCCATATTTGCGCATCGGGAGAATTTGATATTTGGAATTTTCACAGTAGATATAATACCAAAAATCGCTCTGAATAACCAGAGCGATTTTTTGATTTGCTTGGATTTTAGCGTGTAACCTGAATGGTAACTCCGAGTTCAGCGCTTGGGGCTGAGACCGTAACGCGCGGGTTGGTACTGGTACTGACCAAGATAAAGTATCCCGTACCGGTTGCGCTGGATCCTGAAGGATCTGTCGGGAGGGCTGTCAAATAGAGTTCGTTGTTTGTCAATGCAGACAAATCAACGCCTCCTGTACAGTCGGAAGCTCCGGTTGTACAGATTTCCGCACTTGACGTTCCAATAGATGCCGGATAAGCGCCGGCGTTGTCAATGGAATATTGACTGACAGCGTTCAAAACCGTGTTGATATTGCTCCGGCGTTGGCTGTTATTAGCCTGCGCCAATTGGCGCGCCGGGTTAATTGCAATAATAACGATTGCCGCCAAGATGGCGATGATGGCGATAAC
>JAHJFW010000115.1 GCA_018824765.1 Patescibacteria group bacterium | reverse complement strand
TCGAATTATGAATGACTAATGACTAATTACTAATGACGAATTAAGGAATATTTCCTAAATTAGTCATTCGGATTTCGTCATTCGGGTTTTATTTAACAATAAACAATAATCAGTGTATGCAAATCAAACTTGAAAAAGCCGGTTTATTGGATTTTGGATGCGACTTGCTGGTCGTGTATTCGTTTGAAGATTCTGACGGGCAGAATAATGAAATAGGGGTGCTTGACGCGGCCTTAGAAGGCGCAATGAACAAATTAATGCGTCAAAGCGGTTTTAAGGGGCAAACCGGGCAGGTTTTGGTTTTTCCAACCTTTGGCAAGATTAAAGCGCGCCAAGTAGCGATTATGGGCTTGGGCAAGGTCAAGGATTTCAATACGGATTTGATACGGAAAATCGGCGGCCGCGCAGTCCAGATAGCTGAAACGCAACGAGCGAAAAATCTCACAATTTTTTTGCTTGGTGTTAATTTGGAAGGCTTTTCACCGCAGTTGTGTGCACAAGCCTTAACCGAGGGCGCTTTGTTAGCGGCGCATAAATTCCATTTGTATAAAGGTAGGAAACACAACAGCCGTGACATAAACAAATTGGAAGCATTCACCATCCTGCTTAAAGACGGACGGATTCTGAAAACCGCGCAAAATGGAGTGGAAAGAGGCGGTGTTTTGGCTGAAGGCGTATTGTTGGCGCGTGATTTGGTAAATGCGCCATCATCTGATATGACGCCGCATCAGATGGCGGCTGAAGCTAAGAAATTGGCATTGCGCGGTTCAGGCATCACCTGCAAATTGCTGGACCAAAACGCGATGCATCGTTTGGGCATGAATGCGGCCTTGGCAGTTGCGCGCGGCGCAACGCATCCGCCTGTAGGCGTTCATTTGGTTTATCGCCCGACCTCCGGCGCAAAGCGCCAAAAATCAGTGGCCATTGTCGGCAAAGCCGTAACTTTTGATAGCGGTGGTTTGTCGCTGAAACCCGCCAAATCCATGGAAACGATGAAGATTGATATGGCTGGCGCAGCTTCGGTCATCGGCCTGTTTAAAACTTTAGCCGCCTTAAAGCCAAAGGTTGCAGTGCACGGAATTTTTTTAGCGGTTGAAAATATGCCGAGCGGCTCTGCTTATCGTCCCGGAGATGTGGTGAAGACTATGGACGGCACAACCGTGGAGGTTTTGAACACTGATGCCGAGGGGCGGCTGACTTTGGCAGACTCGCTTACATATGCCATAAAACAAAAGCCGGATGTTTTGATTGATTTGGCGACATTAACCGGCGCATGTGTGACAGCATTGGGGGAAGATATTGCGGGTCTGCTGGCGAATGATGATGCTTTGTCGGACAAGATATTAAATGCCGCCAAGTTGAGCGGTGAGGAATTATGGCGCTTGCCGTTGCGCTCGGTTTACGGAGAACAAATAAAGTCGAAGATAGCGGATATAAAAAATATCGCCGGCGGTAGCGGCGGAGGCGCGATTACGGCCGCTTTGTTTTTACAGAACTTCGTCGGTAATACGCCGTGGGCGCATCTTGATATTGCAGGGCCTTCATACACGGAAAAGGAAACGCGGCCTGATCTGCCTTTTGGAGCGTCAGGCTATGGCGTGCGGTTGCTGGCGGAATTCTTGAAAGACATTTAATTTTTTGTAGCTGTGGATAAAGTCATATCTGACGGACTGATGCGTATGCTATACTGAATTGGTTAAATCACCTGTGGAAAAAATTATGAATGTTAGACTTTTTACAACGCAAACGTGTCCTTATTGCAAGCTAGTAAAGGATTTTTTTCAAGAAAAGGGCGTGCAATACACCGAAGTTGACGTGGCTGAAGATCCGGCAGCAGCCAATGAGATGGTTAAGTTGTCCGGCCAGATGGGAGTGCCTGTGGTTGAAATTGACGGCGCGATTATCGTTGGTTGGAACAAGGGCGCGTTGGAAGATGCCCTGAAAAAGAAAGTGAAAGCGGCGGCGTAGGTCACGTTGAAAATAAAAAAATTCTCCTGAAGGAGAATTTTTTGTTTGTAATTAGCCGGCTTTTAGAGAATATTTTGAAGCTTTTCTTGCGGATTATCAGGACTTTACTGACTTTGCGGAATCAAAAAATTCATTTGCTTTTTTCCAGTTCAAATTTTTCCAAAAATATTGGATATAAGTCTTGCGGTCTGATCCGTGGTCTATGAAATAGGCATGCTCATATACGTCGAGGACAATGATAGGCAGACAGCCCCATACGCCGCCAAGGTTATGTGAATCGCTGGTGTAAATTTTTAAAGCCGCGTCGCGCGTATCATAACAGAGAACCACCCAGCCGCGCGCCGCCATGCCGCAAGCGCTGAAGTAGTTAATGAAGTTTTCGAATGATCCGTATTTTTCCGCAAGTGCGTCGACAAGCGGACCGACGGTCAGGCCGTCGCCTCCCAAAATATCAAAATAGAATTCGTGCAGATACACGCCATTGGTGGCAAAAGTTTCGCCGTCTTTCAAGGCGCGTAATTCCGAAAATGTCTGATTGGCGCTTGAAACGTCACCGCCGTGCGACAAGGTGTTAAGTTTTTCCGCAATTTCATTTTTCTTCGCCACATATCCTGCGTAGAGTTTATCGTGATGGATGGCGAGCGTGTTTTCGCTGATGCCGTTTTGGGGTTCATCAAAAGGTAGAGGCTTGACGTCGGTTTTCATAAAATTAGGTTATTCATTTACTTTAAGGCTTTTAAAATTTCCGCGTCAGTCGGCATGCCACGGCGAAGATAAATAATTTTACCTTCCTTATCAACGGCTACCACCGTGCGCTTAATAATTTTCGTTTTAAAGAAACTTTTAATTGCGCCGTATTTCAGGCTGACTTTTTTACCTTTGTCGATTAATAGCGGAAAGGGCAGAGCGTGTTTTTTTATAAAGGCCTTGTGGCTGTTGGCGTCGCCATGATTAATGCCGAAAACAACAGCGCCGGCTTTTGCGAATTTGCTCGAGTCGTCCCTAACGGCGCACAATTGCATGGTGCAACCCGGCGTCATATCACCGGGATAAAATATCAGCACGACCATTTTTTTGTGCCTGAAATCCGCCAGCGCGACTTTTTTTCCGCTTTGGTCCTCAAGCGTGAAAAGCGGGGCTATATCGCCAATTTTCAAGATTTTTTGTTCTGCCATAATTGTTTCAGCATACCCGTTTTTTACGATAAAATCAATTTTTTTGATGAAGACTTATGCCTGCGTTGCAGTTATTTGACATGGCGGCGGTAGTTTGGGAAAGTTAAATAGTCTCTAATACTGAATTAAAATCTAAACCCTGCGCATTTAGCGCATGCTTTAATACAATATGAAATACATTAATCTTGAAAGAGCGGGAACGGTTTCCTTGCTTTTAGCAACGATTGGTTCGTGCGCGTTTCTTTTAGGCGGCGGGTGCATGAAAACCGGCGGAGGCTTGAAGCCGGCTGAACCGAGCGGTTCCGAGCTTTCAACTTTTGACGGGGTGGATTCGCAGGAGGCGGCCAAGCGGATTAATTTTGTCGTTGGCAGCATTATTGAGATGAAAGAGAAGGTCAGGGATTTCGAGACAGATTCGCAAGAAATTAAAGATGGCGTTAGGACTTTGACGATTGAACGTTTTGCTCCAGGTGTGGTTGCGGATGTGAGCTGGAGGTTGGTTACGCAGGTTGAGACTGAAGATTCGAAAAATGCGCGCGCGGCGGCGGAAAAAGCCAAAACAGAGGTGCCGGAGCCGTCATTGGTTGACCATATTTTGACCGGCATTGTAAGGAATTTCAATTTGAGCAATTCACATCTTTTGTATCTGCCCTCATATTGGCCGGTAAAAGACGAGGCTCCGGCATTTGAAGCCGGAGGCTTGTGGCTTTCCGATGATGCGTTCGCCGGTTTATCGCGCAATCGCGTAGCTACTTTCGATTTTGGGATTCTGCACCCGTCTTTGACCACCGCGACAACCTTGCCTGCTGAAATTCAAAAAACATTGGAGGCCTTGAACTCCGAAATGAAAAAAATCGAGAATCGCATCGATGTGTACAGGTTGGACGGCGAGCAGGATCTGGTTGAGTGGCCATTGAGCGTGAACGGCGAAGATACTATGGTATCGGCCATAAAGGCGCATACTTGGTTTGGGGATTTGGTGGTTTTGAACAACGCGCAAAATCCCTTGGTACTTAAATTTGATTTGAATCCGGGGGCAACAGGGGAGACTGAATTGTTTGCCGGACAAAATTTGTTGAAAGATTTTGTAGGCTACGAGATTACAAGCATAAGGGACGTCAGGTTCCAGTAAGCGCGGATGTCCTACATCCGACGGTAGCATTTTTCGGATAAGAAAAACCCCGTGCAGGACGGGGGAAGAGAGAGGGGAGGTTGATGCGCTATTGCGCGCGATCAGCCGGAAGGTACGTCGTTCGAGTCCCCGAACACCCTAGAGGCGAGTGAGTTGGGATCTCTGATGCCAGCCAGTTCGAAGACCTTGGCCGAAAGTGGCTCCGCGTCTGACGGCGGAGGGATGTCGAAAACGTCTTGCCATCCGGCTTGCGGTTCCGGCATTTCGAATGGGTCATATACGTGCACGAGTTTTTTCTCCCGTTCACCATGTTCCCTTGCGGCCGCTTCCAGCATTGTACGCGTTTGGTAGTCGCTCATTCCACCCACCATGTCTTGAGGTTTTGAAGCAAGAACAACGGCAGGATATTTTATTTTTTTTACAAAGTCAAGTAGCCGGGCTTTTAGCCGTATGCTCTGTGTTAAATGGCACGAACGGAATACGGCAGAGTGAGAGCGCGGCGGGGCGCGACTGAAAGGAGCGAGTTTTGGGCAACAAATAATCAACCTTAATTTATGGGATTTTTTCAATTTTTTCGTCCTTCAGTGCTTGACAGGCGGGGCGTGATCTGCTGTTATCATGTGTTGCAATTGTGCAACCAGCAAGGAGGTGACAAGATGGCCAAGAGATTTTGCCACAAGTGTCTGCGCGAGTTCGAGCCGACAGGCGAGCTACCCCTCTGCCAGCCCTGCATCGAGAAGTATCCGAACGCGGTCGACGAGGCCATGGAGGAGTTGGTTCTCGAGCGCAAGGGAAGGTTGTTCGGCAACCCGGATAGCCCGCTCTACCACATCCACGCCGGCCTCGACCGAGATGGCGAGCCCATTGGCTGGTAGTAAGCTCGAGCCCTGCCGTCCCGCTCATCACGCCCTGTCCACACTACCGTGGGCAGGGCTCTTCATTTTCTGAGAGAAAAAATCGGAAAGAGTCCAATTAAAAATGAAGAAAAACAATAATTTTCTTCTTCACGCAACCGCATACTCGGTGTTGTGCGAGGCTTTGCGACGCACAGCTGGCGTGCAACGCCGCCCATTGCGCAAAATGAGCGGAGCGAAATTTTGCGCAATGTTCGCGTATATCTGATGTTTTGCGGAGCGTAGCGGAGCAAAATATGGGTGGAGGCTTTTGTTTAAAAGCCGTAACCAGATATGCCGTGTTAGCTGATGTATGGTGCCGATTGATGTTATGGGCAGAAATGACGGAGATTAGAAATTTTGCGCAATCCAATATTCGCGGCGTGTCGTTTGTTAAGCGTAATACGGCTATCTAAACCGTTCCTGCCATTTCGGGTCAACTTTGACGCTTAAGTCCAAGTAAATTTTGGTATCCAGCGCGGTTTCCAGTTCTTTTCTTGTTTTAGTTCCGATTTCCTTGATTTTCGACGCCTTGGCGCCGATAATCATTCTTTTATAGCGTTCGGACGTTGTCCAAATTGTTGCGTCAATATAGCGCGATCCGTCAGGCCGCTCTTCAATGTCTTCGACTGCGATTTTCACGCTGTATGGCAGTTCTTTTTCCAGCGCCAGAAAAACTTTTTCCCGTATCAGCTCTTCAAGCCAGTCCTTGTGTTTCAAATCAGTAATCTGCATTTCAGGATAAAACGGCTCACCTTCAGACAGCACCTCGAACAGCTCATCAACCAATTTGTTCAGGTTTTTTTGTTGAAGCGCGGAAATCTCAATGGTCGCCACTTGTCCGACATCCGTATCCAAACAGGCTTGACGGAAGGCGCGGGCGCGTTCAGGCAGGTCAATGTGGTTGATGACATTGATGATCGGCGTCCGCGTCGCGCGCAGCATGGTGCGGATCATGGCTTCCTCGATACCGGATTTGCGCGTGGGATCCATGACGTACACGATGGCATCCACGCCTTTCAGCGTTTCTTGGACAAATTCGTTGAGCCGTTTGGAGATAAAATCTTTTTTGCCGAGAAAAACGCCGGGCGTGTCCACGAATACGATTTGGCCGCGCGGATCATGCAAGATGCCGCGGACCGGGTGTCTTGTAGTTTGAGGTTTGGGCGTCACAATGGCAACTTTGGAACCAACGAGCGCGTTCAACAGCGTGGATTTCCCCACGTTCGAGCGGCCTGCGAGCATGACGAATCCAGATTTCATAATTTAAGTGTACGTCGAAAATGGCAGTTTATACAAGATTAATGTTTTTGAATTTCCAAGAGCGACACTATTTCAACATGCGGCGTGTGAGGAAAAAGGTCGAGCGCGCAGGATGATTTGATCCGGTATTTTTCGCCGAGCTGTTTGAATTCTTCGGCAAAACGCCGGTAGTTGCAGGAAACGTAGATGATCCGCTTGGGTTGCATTTCGAGGATCGCGGTCATGACGCGCGGATGCAATCCGGAACGCGGCGGATCGAGTATGACAGTGTCGGCATCAAGGTTTTGCCATGACAGGTCTTCTGCCGGCGCGGCCGTGAACGAACACCTGTCCGCCACGCCATTCACCGCCGCATTATGTTTTGCAAGTTCAATTGCTTGGGCGTCGAGTTCCACGCCGATAACGCGCATGTCGGGGTTGCGTTTCGCACAAGCGATGCCGAAGAAACCGAGGCCGCAATATAGGTCAAGAACAGAATGTCGAATGTCGAATGACGAATGACGAATTTTGGAAAAATGATTTAAAACAGTGTTTTGCAATTTTGCTGCCATGCCGGTGTTTGTTTGGAAAAAGGAATTCGGCGCGATGCGATAGCGGATGCTGTTCACTGTTTCTTCAAGCCATGCTTCGCCTTTTAATACATCGACGCCTTTTACGTATGACAGGTCGGTAATGAGCGGCTGTTCACCCAAGAGGAGCGAAGTGCAAAGAGGGGAAAGTTTTTCATAAATTAAGGCGCGCGCCGATTTCTTTAGCTTGGCCAGATCAGAAACAACGAGCATTATCATGCGTTCACCGGTATTTTTTCCAACTCGGATAACGACGTAGCGCATGACTCCGCGGTGGAAACGCGCATCCCACGGTTCGAGATTCAGTTCTTTCATGCATTCACGGACGCAGTTTAATGTATCAGAAGTTTGTTCATCTAAAAGCAGACAAGTTTTGAGATCCAGATAGCGGTTCCATGAGCCGTATTCTTTTAATCCGATTTTTCCGTCCCAGCTTATGCAATAGTCCATGCGGTTGCGGTAATGCAAAGGCATGGCATCGCCGTTTTTTTGCGCTTCTTGTATGGCGCCGCAAGGCATCACCTCTTTAATGCGCGTTTCAATTCCGGCGCCTTCAAACGCGGCATTGACCATTCCGCGTTTCAGTTCGAGTTGTGCCGGATAGCGAAGATGCTGCCATAAACAACCGCCACATGAACCGGCATACGGGCAGGGCGGCGCGATTCTATCCGCTCCGGCTTCAATAATTTTGTTCAAGCGCAGGATTTTTACGCCTTTTTTGCTTTTTAACAGCTCGGCTTCAACAGTATCTCCGACCGCGCTAAACGGGACAGCCATGCCGTCCATCACGCCCAATCCGTTATCGTCAAAAGCGGAAATTACGCCACAAAATGACTTTTTCCGTATTTTTGGCAGTTGCATGGCTGGAGGGTAGCAAAAAAGCGGAATTTTTGGTAAACTGGGCTAATGTTAAACAACCAACAGCGCACCCTGCATTTAATCGCACACGACATAAGATCTCGGGAAAATGCCGGGTCTATTTTCAGAACCTGCGAATTTTTGGGCGTCAGTAAATTATGGCTGACCGGCTATACGCCTGCGCCGCCTGATCCCAAGTTGTTGAAAGTATCTTTAGGGGCTGAAAAATCCATTGAATGGGAAAAAGTCGATGACATTGCCGAGGTGATGTCGCGCGTGAAAGAAGAGGGCTTTCGTATAGTCGCCCTTGAAATAACCGGCGACGCAAAAGATATTGCGGAATACCGTAAGCCGACGCGCGCAGCTCTTGTGATTGGAAACGAAGTTTCAGGCATATCGCCGACTTTGTTAAAAAAATGCGATGACGTGATCATGATCGCGAAAAAAGGAAAGAAAGAATCGTTGAACGTATCGGTTGCGGCAGGCATTGCCTGTTGGTCGCTATTAAATTAACAGCCGGTATCGATCTCTGACGATATACGCTACACGTTACACGGCCTTTATGCCCAAACTCACAATTGTCATTCCGGCAAAAAACGAGGAAAAGCATTTGCCGAAGTTGTTGGAAAACATCAGCCGGCAGACTTTTAAAGATTTTGAAATTATCGTAGCTGATGCGGCTTCTGGCGATCGGACGCGCGAAGTGGCGTTGGCTTATGGTGCGAAAGTCGTGGAAGGCGGAATGCCCGGACCCGGCAGAAACAGGGGTGCGGAACACGCCGAGGGCGATACTATTTTGTTTCTTGACGCGGATGTGGCGCTTTTTTCAGAGGAATTTCTGGACGTATGTCTGGATGAAATGGAAGAGAGGCAGTTGAACATAGCGACATGCCGCGTGAAACCTGTTAGCCGCAAGCCCATCGATCTGGCCCTGCATGAAGCTTACAATGCCTACGCGATTGCTACGGAAAAAATCCGTCCGCATGCGCCGGGGTTTTGTATCTTTGTAAAAAAAGATACGCATCGTGATATCGACGGCTTTGACGAGGAAGTGGTGTTTGCCGAAGACCATGATTACGTGCAAAGGGCGGCTAAAAAGGGTTTCCAATTCGGCGTTTTGCGTTCGCGCCCAATAGGAGTTTCAGTTCGGCGCTTGGATAAGGACGGAAGGCTGAATGTCGCTTTAAAATATGTGTACAGCGAATTCCATATGCTGGCCAAAGGTACGTTCAAAAACGGAATGCCGTTCAGTTATGAGATGGGAGGAGATGAAAATGAGGAAGAGGTATACTAAGTGGTAGGGAAGCAGTGAGTAGGGATGAGGGAAAATTTTATTAGAAAATGAAAACTTTTTTTTCACGCCTGTGGCACGGCGAAACTAATGGATTGACAACTGCGGCGTTTATCGTGGGCGGTGCTTCTATGGCGTCGCGCGTGATCGGCGTATTGCGCGATCGCGTATTGGCTTCGAGTTTTGGCGCCGGCGATGTGCTCGATGTTTATTACGCGGCTTTTCGTTTGCCGGATTTGCTTTATACATTGTTGATTTTAGGCGCGTTGTCCGCGGGGTTTATCCCAGTTTTTGCCGAGTATTTGGAAACCAAAGGCGAGGGTGAAGCTTGGCGTCTGGCTGAACGCGTTTTATCCGTCATTGGCGCAACCATGCTGATCGTGTGTTCGGCGCTGGTGATTTTTGCGCCTTTGCTAGTCCCGGCCATGCTTCCGGGTTTTGGCGGCGAAAAATTGGAGGCGGCCATAAAATTGACGCGCGTAATGGCGTTGTCGCCCTTTTTTCTCGGCTTATCGGCAGTGATGGGCGGAATATTACAGGCAACGCGCCGCTTTATGGCATTTGCCTTGGCGCCGGTCTTTTACAACTTCGGTATTATCTTCGGGGCTTTGGTTTTGGCGCCGGTGATGGGTGTCACTGGTTTAGCTTGGGGCGTTGTCTTGGGCGCTTTTTTGCACCTTATAACGCAATCTTCCGTGGCATTGCGTTTGGGATTACGCCGCATTCCGGCGCCATCGCTCCGCACAGAAGGAGTGAGAAGGATTTTATTTTTGATGGCGCCGCGCACAGCCGGCTTGGCCGTGTCGCAGGTGAACATGGTTATCCTGCTGTCTTTGGCGTCAGCTTTGCCGGTAGGGTCTATCGCCGTTTTCAACTTGGCTAATAACTTGCAGTCTTTTCCAGTCGGGATTTTTGGCATCGCGTTTTCAGTCGCGGCTTTTCCGAGTTTGGCGCGCGCGGCTGGCGCCGGCCGCAATGAAGAGTTCCGCGACATTTTGAATTCAGCTGCGCGCAAGGTCGTTTTTTTACTTCTGCCGTCAACGGTTATTTTTATTTTATTGCGCGCGCAAATCGTCCGCCTCGTGCTCGGCACAGGCGTATTCGACTGGAATGATACGATCCGCACGGCGAATATCTTGGGTATTTTTGCCGTATCAATGATTTTCCAAGCGCTTGCTCCGCTAGTGGCGCGCGCTTTTTACGCCCTGCAAGACACTTGGACGCCGCTAGTTGCCGGAGTGCTTTCAGAAGCCTTTAATTTGACCTTGGCGATTTTATTAAGGAACTATTTTGGAATTATGGGTCTGGCCATCGCTTTCAGCGTGGCGGCATTTTTTAATCTTCTGCTTTTGGTTTGGCTGTTGAATTTAAAGCGCGGTTCTTTGGGCGAAGGTAAATTCACGCTTTCAGCCGCCAAAACCTGCGCGGCCAGCATTGCGCTTTTAGGTTTTGGATGGCTTGTGCGGCAAGCTGTCGGCACAGTTTTTCCTTTGCATACTTTTTGGCAGGTGGCACTGCAGGCGATTGCCACTATTCTTATGGGCATGGGCGCGTTTATCGTTGTAGCCATTCTCTTGAAATCCGAGGAGTTTATGGAGTTTCACCAAGCGATTGCGAAGCGTTTGTTTAAGAGGTTGCCGGCAATTTCCGGCGCTGAAGAGGTGCAGGGAAGGTAGTGTGAGGAAAATGACTAAATCCGAAATCCGAATGACGAATGAAGGAAAGTAGCTGGTATATGGAATGAATGACGAAATCCGAATGACGAATGACGAATGGCGGAGGGGGGAAAATTTTCAATTTTCAATTTACAATGATTGGGATATAAATGTTTGAAATTTTGGTAATTGTAATTTGTTTGGGATTTGGTGCTTGGAATTTAATTTCCGTCGTGCCATAATTCGTCGTATGAAAAAACGAATCATTTTTTTATTCTGCGCGCTTGTTTTACTGGGTGCCGGTTGCATAAAAATAGCGCCGCGGGTCGTGCGTGCGCCTGGACAGCAAGGGGTGACAGTGGCGCAAAAGCCTACGGCTGTTACGGATGAGACAGCGGACGAGCTTCAGCCGATCGCAATTCTCGCATTGGATGGAGGAACTGCAGCTTTGACGCGCGCGGAAAAAATTTTTCCGGTTCAAGACGGGCTTGAATTGTTAGCGGGCGATACGATCGAAGTGACCATGGGCACGGTCATGCTGGTTTATCCGGAGGCTGGCGCCTCATATCTTGATGAGGGCAGCAAGGTTACGCTTTTGCCCGATGGAGAGGGCGAGGAGAGTGTATTCGCACAGATCGAGGTTGCGGCTGGAAGTATTTGGACAAGATTCGAGCGCTTGCTCGGATCGGACGAGCGTTTTTCAGTGATTGGAAATGGCGTTGTTGCTACAGTGCGCGGAACTGCATTCGGTTTTGAATTGACTGACGACGGCGCTGAAGTGCAAGTTGCGGAAAGCGAGGTGGATGTGAGTTCGCTGGAAAATCGCCGCGATAAAGTTTTGGCTGTGCGCTTGAAAGCCGGCGAAGGTTTGATTACAAAAGCGGCGGAATTGAAAAAAGCGGATCCGGCCGCATTAAAAGCGCGTATACGGCAATTGAATGAGCAGGAAAAAGCACGTGCAGTGTTTTTGCGCGTGAAGCAGAAAATACAGGCTGAAATTTTGAAACGCCGCATTGAGCGCGTCCGTCTGGAAGAAAAGCCGCTGATTCCAAAAGCGCTGGAGGACAGATTAACGCCGGAACAGCTCGAACGTTTGCGAAAATTGAAGATGCTGCAAGAGGCGCAAGGTTTTACTGCGCCGGTCAGGAGTGTTCTTCCGAATGAGATCGCGCCGAATGCGGTTCAGCCGCTTCGTCTTCTCGCTCCGACTTCAACAACATCAACGAGGTGATGGAGGGGGTGTTTAGTAGCTGGTAGCTAGTAGCCGGTATGGTGAAATGACGAAATCCGAATGACGAATGATGAAAGAGAATCTGGAATCTAGAATCTGGAATCTAGGTTGGGGAAAATGACGAAGGGGAATCGCATTTCGTAGTTCGTAGATCGTAGTTCGGAAAAAAACTATAACCTATCAGCTATAAGCTAAAAAGGAATGACGAAATCCGAATGACGAATGACAAATGACGGTCTCGGAAAGTTTTCTGATGGGGGAGATGACGAAATGAGAGCGAGAAATTTTCCAAACATTAATAATTGAATTTTTTCCTTAATTCGACATTCGTCATTTGGATTTCGTCATTTATTACCACCACTATTCCCTACAACCTATAAGCTATAAGCTGCCAGCTATAAGCTATTACATACCCGCCCGCTTGACTCGGTGGTTTTTTTGTGTTAAAGACAACTTGGCAATAACGCCTTGGACATTCACATCTGATTCCGGCAAAACCCTGATTTTGAGCGAATTTTTTGCTTGATTCAGGATGTGTCGAGAAAGGAAGAAGAGATGAACGGCGTAACGTTTGACCTCTATCACGAAGTCGGTATCCCTATAAAGGATGGCCGTATCCGACGCGAGCACCTCGTGGAGCTGCCCAAGAACCCGGAGGCCCCACTCCACGGAGGCGCGAAGTAGATGGAGAAACTTATTCATCAGATCCCGGTGGCGTATGACGATGTCTATGACATCCGGCTCGTCAACGGCAATCTTCTCTACGTCGCAAAGCGCGACGGGAAGCAATTCGCTGTCTGCGACGGCAAGGAGCACGGACCGTATGACGGGGTTTGGGATCTCCGGCTCATCGACGGCAAGCTCCTCTACGGCGCAGAGCGCGACGGGAAGCGATTCGCTGTCTGCGACGGCAAGGAGCACGAGCAGTATGACTTGGTCTGGAATCTCCGGCTCATCGACGGCAAGCTCCTCTACGGCGCAGAGCGCGACGGGAAGTGGTTCGTGGTCTACGGCGGCAAAGAGCATGGACTCTATCACGAAGTTGACGATAGCTTTAATATCCAGCTCGTAAACGGCACGCTTCTCTACGTCGCAGAG
>JAHJFW010000114.1 GCA_018824765.1 Patescibacteria group bacterium | reverse complement strand
GAGGGCATTGCCGCCACGCAAGTAACCATGCAACTGATACGCAAACACAAACTTAAAGCACCTCTGCTGGAAACTATTGCCAAATGCCTTTCGAGATCGCAAGATTATGAAAAGCCGTTCGTAGATTATCTAAAAAAACTCTGAATACAATTATGAAACTCCCACAAGAACTCCAACATTATCCTCATGCGACTTTACTCATCGCCAGCGATTCAGTGCGGGCTGATTTTTTTCTACTCGGTGGCGACGAACTGGAAAAACTGGACGGCATCGCGCTTCCCCGCGAGCCCCGCCAGGATTCCGAAGGGACTTTTGTCTCTTATGACGGTTCGCGCGCAGCCGGACCGGATAGCGATATTGACGACAGCCAGAGACTGAAACAATTCGTCAAAAAAATTACCGAACAAGCCGAAGCTCTCACGCGCGAACACGACATCCAACACGTGGACGTGGTTATGCCAGCCGAAATCGAGCACCTTTTAACCGAGGTTTCATCCAACGAATTAAAAAATAAAATCCGGCGCCGTTCCCACCTCGATCTCATGAAGGAAGATCCCCTGACAATAGTGAGGCGGTCACTGGAAACCGTTCCGCCGGTAGAAGTGAAGAAATAATTTTCTTTATTTCAGCTTAATTTAAGGAACTAAAAATTATCAAAAAAATCTCTATCGAGACTTTTTTGATAATTTTTTTCATTCAGCCGCCCAAAATCCGGTGATGTAACTTGTCGTATTGTCCTGAGAACCGCCGTAACGGCTAGAGATTGAATGGTTCAAAAGCGTAAACTGCGGTTCGATTTTCAATTGCTCAAACATTGTCAACAACGCTAAAAGCGCGGGTCCGCTATCGATATTGTCATCGCTCGCCCGAAACAAAGCATTGCCATCATTGTGCAAAAACCACGAGAGCGTCACTTCGTCATTTTTCAGCGCTTGCTCTGCGGAAAGGTAATGGCTCATGTCGGCTGAAATGATAACCATGGTCTGACCGTCCATTATCGATGCCAACTTTTGGCCCAACTTGATCAATTCCGAACGCGATGCGTCGGCGCGAACCACGATCGGTAAAATTGACAGATCGGAAAATTCACGAGCCGCAAAAGGAATCAACGCGCCGATACCGTGCTCTTTCAATAAAAATTCATTGTCAAATTCTGGCAGCTCTTTTTTAAAAGTCTCGGCGAGAACTTTATCGGTCTTAATAATTTTACCGTCGCTCTGATAATCAACATCGCCAAAACCAACCGCCTGATAACCCTGTTTGAAATGATCTGGAGAAATGATAATGAGGCGTTTTAAATCCGGCCGCGATAATTTAAGGCTCTTAAAAAACCGCGCCAACAAATCAGACGCCAGCGCGTGGTGATTTACAACGCCGGCGATCGGACGGCCTTCGATTTTTTTACAGGCAATTGCATCTGACAAACGAAAACGCAGCAAATCCAAAAACCGATCGGCATCAATAGGAATCCGTCCGACATCCGACGATTGAATATCGGAAATTTCGAGCTTTTCGAGCTGCATATCAGGCGGACGTCCGACGTCTGACGATTTTGCGTCCGACGATTTGCCGTTTGCAAAATTGTATCCGAAAGCGGCGACCGTAATGGCCGCCGCAATCAGCGTGATAATGCCTAACAATTTTCTCATTTGATGATTACGGTTTTTTGATCGGTCAATGCGGTAACAGCAGGTGTCTCCATTGATTGCATTGATGCCGGCTCAGCCAGATAAGTTCCGCGGCTCACCACGCGCGCCTTGTAGATTATGGGCTTTGGATTCTTGGTTTTGCAAATCACGAAACTGATTTCATGGGCTTCAACCTCGGTCGGATACCAGATGTCATACGAATCATAATAATTGAAGAAAAGAGATTGTATCGGCGTCAGCCCCGAGGGCAATCGATCGCGCACGATGTAACAACCGTCTTGGGCATTTTCTTTCCAAACAGGTTTAAGCGTTACCATTACTGTCATGCCTTCGCTCAAATTTTCAATCTTCCCATTTTCAACCGCATATTCGCGCGTGAGGCTGACTTCCGGAACCGTTGCCGGCAAACCGGACGTGCGCCGCACAAAGCTGGCCGCCGCAGGACCTGAAACGCTGATGGCGCGGAAGGCTTCGGCTTCGCTTGCCGTCAAAGTCAGGTACTGGCTCAAACCGTTTTTGATTTCAATGATTCTTTCGTTATAGCCGTCCAACGTATATTCGATGGTTACATCGCCGGCAGCCAAGGTTGGAATAATATGCTTCAGATAATAAGCGCGATCCAAATCGCTCAAAACATCTTCGGCCCAATTTTTTTCAAGGTAAGCATTGAGTCCTTCTGCCTTTGGATGATGCAAACTGGCGGCTAAAGCGGCGGCTTCAGCAGTGGCTTCCATCACCGAACGTTCATCTTCAGCCACGGCCAAACGAATCAATCCATCGCGATCCTCGCTTTTGACAAGCAGTTTTTCCAAAATCTCCAACGAACCTTCGCGATCTCCGGCGGCTTCCAAACCGCGCGCCAAGGCGAGCAATTCACGCCAACTCAAGTCTTGCTCCTCGCTGAAACGCGCCAGCTGAATCAGCACCGGCTCGCCGAGCGCGGCCAGCCCTGAAAAGGCGCGCAACGCTTCTTCGCGGCTTACATTTTTATCCTCCCCGACTGACCACAGATATCGCGCCAACTTTGCGCTATCAAAAACTTCAGGAGCCACGGCCGCCACCTTGGCCGACAGTTCAACATCTTCCGAAGCATAGGGCAGTATGGCAATGCCGCCGGAATCGCGCTGGTAATTCAGCAGTGGTCCTGATTCGGCAACATCCTTTTGGTTGTAAACGGTATTAAGCAATTGCCTCGATACCAGCGCCGCCAATTTCGCCTCTATGCGCGCCGACCATGGATAAGCGAGGCTTTGCACACGGGACAAATAGCGTGTTTGCGTCAAACTCGAAAACATAATACTCGCCTCCGGCAATGTTCCGAGAGACGGCAAGCCGGATCCCTGAGACAGTCCAGCTGTTACCAATTCATCTTTGGTAAAACGGGACGCAAGCACGTTTACCTTGCGCTCAATGGTATCGGTTCCGGCCGCTGACTGCACCTGCAACAGAATCCTATGCGTTCCCTCGCTCAAATGATCAACAGGCAAATAAACCGGATCTCCTGCCTTGCCTGGAACGGATTGATTGATTATGCCCAAACTAGGAGCATTGATTTTGTAAGTCAAAGATTCGCCGGCTTTAAGCGCTGTTCCGAAAGCCCGTAACTTCAACACCGGTTGATCCTGTTGCAACAGTGTTTGCGGAATAACCGCGTCTACAAATATCTGCTTGGTAACTGCGAGGCTGGTTTTTCCATAACCGCCATAAAGTTCAGGAGTTACGGCTGACGCCACGAGTCGCCACGAGGTAATATTGTCGGGAGCCGTAAAGCTTAGCACTGCTTCGCCGTTTTGATCGGCGGTTAAAACTTCGAATGCGGCTGTATCCTTAAAGTTGCGTCTGACTCCTTCCCCTCCGCCGCCTCCCCACTCGGCGCCGCCGGCACGAAATGCCTCGGACAAAGCGCCGTGCGAAGAACGGGTTTGGATAATTCCGTCAGAAACCCAACTGTAAAGAATGCCCAGCGGATCTTGATCGAAATCTCCATACAGCGCCAATAACGCCTCGTCCACTGCACTCACTGCCATGCGCGCTCCGGCCGAAGCTGAACCATCCTGTTTTTTCACTTTAATTTTGACTGAAACTTTCGCGCCCGGAGCATAAGAAGTCTGATCAGGCACAATCTCTACGGAAAGCCGCCTGTCTGTCGGATCAAAAGACAAACTGGTGCTAAGTTCCGTAAATCCACGGGCTCCGAACATCACGCCATAAACCGTAACATTGGGAATAAGTTCCTCGCGAAAACGTGATACATATGTCGCTTTGTTCGTAACCATGGTTTTTTTGATGCCGCGCATGGTTTCGATGTACAAAAATGACGGTGTATCGCTATCCTGAACCTTGATGTCTTTGTCGCTGTCATTGTTGAAGATGGATAATGAAATCTCTTCATCCAATTTATAATTTGAAAGCTCCCGCGGCATACTCGGACTAAAAGAATAATTATAGCCGACCGTAGATGCCGCCCCGGAATAATGCTCATACCAATCCTTTGCAAAACCGGTGGTAATGATATTATCGGCTCCCTGCTCATCTTTAACCACCGCCTTCAAATAATAAGTAACATCATTCGCCACCGGCGCTTGCAGGTGCGCGTGCCCGCCACCGTCCGTCGTAAGATCAACATTCATCACTACGCGTTCTTTCATCTCATAGCGATAGGTGGGAATGACTTTCTTTTCTATGTAATCAAAGACGCTGAATTCCGGCCCTTGTTCAATCCTTTCCACATGGCGCTCAATCAACCGGCCGGTAATTTTAATGCCGGCCGCAGGCTCGCCAAGCGCGGCATCGCTATAAACGTAATCCGATTTTGCTAGGTCAATCCTTCTCACAAAAAATGAAATGTCCGCGGTATCGCCTTTGATTTCGGGCTTGACTTGCGTGCTTACGCGCGATGACCAAATTAAAACGTAAGTTGATCCCAAAATATCCGCCTCTTCCGCCTCTGCCGGCTTGACTTCAACATAATCCATCCATTGGCTGCTGCAATAGACATACTTTTGGTTCAAATCGCAGGTCTGGCGCTTGGTTTCAAAACGATAGGTGGCCATACCGGCATCGTCAGTTACAATATCTGCGGACAGTCGGTCATAGGGTCCGCTGACTGTTGCGGTGAGCTTGAATCGCGATACCGGAGTGCCGTCAAAATGCGTGACCTTTATCTTGCCTGTTAGCACATCGCCGGCAAACAGCGATTTTTGATCAGTCGTGACATCGATTGAATATGCCGGTTTGACAATATTGCGAATTTCCACGTTTTTACTTCGAAGCTCTTCACCATTTCTCAACAACACCAATTCATAATAACCGGCGGCCAACGTGTCCCAAGAAATATCTCCTCGGAAAAAACCGGAATCATCCGGAGTTACGGTCTGCTCGCTGTAAACTTTTTCCGCATAGGATGAATAATCCAGCACGCCTGATTTTCGCAACTGAATTTTGTATTCACCAGCCGGCTCTTTCTCATCTCGATCTTGGGTAAATCCGAAGAACATCAAATGATCCTGATTGCGGTAGAGCGGACGATCAAGGAATAAATAACTGACGTTGTTATCGGTACCGGCCGAATTCCAGCCAAAACCGTAATCCCATGGGTTGCCGCTCTTATATAACGGCGCCAACGCGGAAAGCTCGCCACTCCCGACTTCCAAAATCACTGTGGCGGGTTCGGTTGAAGTCGAGCTGATTGACGCGGGCGTCGGGAAACGCACGAGGCCGTCTTGATCCGTGCTATATGTCTTATCCTCGACTTTCACCGCCATATTTGTTAACGGACGCTTCGAGTCAACATTCATCACCCATAACAAACCGCCGTCAACATCAGACATGCTATAGCTGGCCACATCGGTAATTTGCAAAACTAACCAAGTGTCCTTAATTTCCGTTGTCGGAGTGGCTGTTCCGGGAGTGATGCGGACCAGATAAATGCCGGCTTTTTGGGCGGGGACACGGAAAAATGTCTGCCAATAATTGCCCGCGCTTTCCAAAGTCGAAGTGGCTTCGAAACTCTTATTTTTGGCATATGTTTCAAACACAGCTCCGCGCTCGCGCGTGCATCTCGCCCACCACGGAATCGCGTTGAATTCGGTAATGAGTTTTTTGGCGTCATCTTTTGAGAGCGCGTAGCCGGTCAGTTCTATGCCCTCATTAAGCTCTCCGATGTCGCCGCCATAAACATTTATAAACGCTTCCCTATTCGGCGCTGACTCAAAAAAAGTTCCACTCGGCTCAAGACGAATCAAAGTTTTATCTTTAGCCAGTTCAGGAGCCAGCGTTTCAAATCGAATTACGTAGTCCGACTGAAGCGCCAAATCGCTATCCGCTATCTTCCAACCCTTTTTATAAGTGACGGTATAAATCTGACCGGGTGTCAAAGGTTTGGCCGGAATAAAAGCCAAAGATCGCCCGTGCGTTTCAAAACGGCCGTCGGTTTTCGGTTCGATCGAGAGAAAATCCTTGGGATCCTCCCAGCCGGTTTGCGACATGGTTACTTCAATCGCGGAATTCAAAGGCACGCCATCTGTTTCATCTCCCGGTACTGACGAAAGAACGCGAAAAACATTTTTTGTCTGCACAGCCCAAGAAAAATCACGCGCCGATTCGCTTCCGTCGGCTTTTTGCACGGCCGCGGCCAACATGACTTTATAAACGGTGTTGGGTTTAAGCGCTGCATTAGGTTTGATTTTGAATTCATTATCGCCTGCAGCTTCAACCGTAAACTGCACTTCCGGAACAAGACGCAAAACCTGTTTCAAGTCATCAGCGTTGACATCAACTTTTGAAGTCAGGTCAAAAGCCGTATCAACCGAGGCGCCAGCCGCATCACTCGCTTCTGCGGTCAAATTAAAAGCATCCATGGCATAAGCCTCGGGAATTAAAATGCGGCTGATTTTTTCCTCTACCATTCCCGGCAACTGCGGCAAACCCGACGGTTTGACGGCAATAAAAACAGCGACCAAAACCGCGGCCACGGCAATTGCGCCGGAAAACCAAATTAGCGGAGCCTTAAAACCTCTGCGTTTCTTGGACGGCTGTCCCTGCTGTTCAGCCTGTTTGTTGTTTCGAACCATATTCAATAATAGATTTTTATGGCGCTTGGCGACATTTTTGTCGAGTGGCGCGACTTCTTTAGCGGCCTCGCGCTTTAAAGCCTCGGCCGTCTCTAACAACGGCCGGAGTCCGGCATTATTACACTCCTCGGCAGAAGCCTTTAAGGCGGCGTCCAGCCTATCGGCTCGTAATTCAAGACTTTCGTTCATATTAAGCGAAAAAATAAATTCCAAATTCCAAGACTTTATGGACTTGATGGACTTCTGACTTTACAGACTTGAATTTCATACATTTGCAAGGTATTTTTTTCGCAAACGCCTGAGCGCGCGATAGACAAGTACGGAAGCGTGGTTCACCTGAATATCCATAACCGCCGCGATTTCCGCCAGCTCAAAACCGCCGAAAAATTTCAGATCCAACACCTGCTGATCGCGCGGAGACAATTCACTTAAAATAGGTTCCAGTTTTTCAGCTTCGATATTTATTTCTGCGATAAAGGCCGGATCGTCTTCGGATTCAACGTCGGGAAATTCGTCAGCCAATACTTCGCGCTTGTGGCCAGCACTGCGCCAATGATCAATCAAACCGTTGGTGGCTGTTTTATACAGCCACGCTTCGATTGATACGCCTTTCCAGACCAAAGACGGCAAAGCTTCGAGCAATTTAACAAAAGTGCGCGATACCATATCTTCCGCAGTTTCTTTATGGCCGACACGTTTCAATAAGAATCTGAACAGCTTATCAGCACTGCGGTCATAAAGTTCGGCGATATTAGCGGGATCGTTTTTCAGACGCTCAAAAAACTCGCGTTTATTTTGCATTTCCAAATCTGGATTTTTTTCCGTTTCAGCGGGCATGAATTTTAACGTATAAGTGTTGAAAATATGACAACGCGTCCAATTAGCTTAGATTTTATCAAATTCGTGTGCCATTTGCACGTCTTTTTCCGTTACACTGTTTTCATCCAAAGTCGTTAATCGAAGTTTGACAGAGTTTTCATGCAAATCAACCGCGGTTGGATGCTTGAACTTTTCAGCCGCAATGCCGCAAGCATGCACGAATTTCATCGCCTCTTCGCGGTTGTCGAAGGCATAGGTTTTTTCCAAACCGCGCGCCAAGTAATTCCAACCGGGAAGATTTTCGAGGTGCCGGTTAATTTGTTCAAGCGTCAATT
>JAHJFW010000113.1 GCA_018824765.1 Patescibacteria group bacterium | reverse complement strand
TTAGCCGGACCTTGGAATTGCAAAGTTCCGCGTGTTCCAACCGACTGCAATTCGCGCTCAGCCACCTGCCGCGCGATCTGCACCCTGAAAATCCCATGCGCAACCTGCTTGTCTATCAACGCCAATAATTCATGGAACATCCTATAAGCCTCGCGCTTGTATTCAACCAATGGATCGCGCTGGCCATAACCCTGCAAACCAATCCCCTTTCGCAAATGGTCGATCGCATCAAGATGCTCGATCCACAAATCATCGGTTGCGCGCACGAGCAAAGCCTTTTCAATCTCCCCCATCAAAACCTCATCGCCGACAACCCCTTCAACCACAGCATAACCTTCACGCGCCAAACCCATGGCGCCCTCGATTAAAATCGTGCGCTTGGCAGCGATATCCGCCTTGCCTTCCAAGTCAGTCGTGAGCAAAGTCAATTTCGAAGCCACATCAATTTCATGAGGCAAAAGCGCGCGCAGCGTATTCTCAACTTCGCCAATATCCCACAACGCCGGATCTTCTGCAGCCGTATGAAATATCACCATCTGCTCTATCTCCCTTTCCACCGCATCCAACACCATCGGTTTGAGCGGACGATCGCCTTCCGTGGTCGGCTGGCCAGCTAGAGACAAAATATCATGGCGCCGCTTGTAAATTACGGTGCGGTGTTTATTGAGCACGTCATCATACTCAAGCAAATGTTTGCGGATATCGAAGTTATGACCTTCAACCTTGCGCTGTGCCGATTCAATGGCACGCGACAAAAGGCTGTTTTCAATTGGCTCATCCTCTGGCACGCGCAAAAACTCCATCCGTGCCTTCATCTTGTCAGACCCGAAAATCCTCATCAGATCATCATACATTGAGACATAAAATTGCGTCGTACCCGGGTCGCCCTGTCGTCCTGCGCGGCCGCGCAGCTGGTTGTCTATTCGGCGGCTCTCATGGCGCTCTGTGCCCAAAACATGCAAGCCCCCGAGTTCAATCACTTTTGCGCTCTCTTCCGCATCCGGAGGGTTGCCGCCTAAAATAATGTCCACGCCGCGGCCGGCCATATTGGTCGCCACAGTAACTGCGCCGCGCCGTCCGGCTTGCGCGATAATTTCTCCTTCACGTTCGTGGTTTTTTGCATTCAGCAAATTGAACGGGATGCCATCTTGTTGCAGCAGCTCGGACAAAATTTCATTCTTTTCAATCGAAGCTGTGCCCACCAAAACCGGCTGGCCTTTAGCATGCAACCGCTTGATCTCTCGCACCACGGCCTTGAATTTGCCGACCTCATTTTTATACAACCTGTCGGAAAAATCGCTACGCCGCGCCGGCTTGTTCGTCGGAATTGACAATACCTCGAGTTTGTAAATCTTGCTGAATTCCTCGGCTTCAGTTACGGCCGTTCCGGTCATGCCGGCCAACTTTTCATACAAACGGAAATAATTCTGGAAGGTAATAGTCGCCATTGTGATTGATTCGCGCTGTATGGGAACGCGTTCCTTAGCCTCAATCGCTTGGTGCAAACCCTCGCTGTAACGCCGGCCGACCATCAAACGCCCTGTGAATTCGTCAACGATTATCACCTCGCCGTCCTTGACGACATAATCCTTGTCCAGCTTGAACAAAGTATGCGCGCGCAAAGCCTGCTCCAAATGATGCACCATCTTCATGCCGCCTTGTATATACAAATTTTCAACGCCCAGCCATTGTTCGATTTTATTGATGCCTGATTCGGTCAAAGTCGCGACGCGCATTTTTTCATCCACTTCATAATCGGTCTTATCCTCCAAGCGCGGCACCAGTTCAGCAAAACGATAATACAATTCCGCCGGTTCTTCAGCCGGCGCACTGATGATAAGCGGCGTGCGCGCTTCGTCAATCAAAATCGAGTCAACTTCGTCAACGATCGAGTAATGCAATTCGCGCTGCACCATATCCTCCAAACGCGACACCATATTGTCGCGCAAATAATCAAATCCGAACTCATTGTTGGTGCCGTAAGTGATATCCGCATCATAAGCAGCTTTACGACTGACTGGAAGCAGATAATCCATATCGACTTTAAAAGCGCCTATCTTGTCCCGCATTTCGTCGTGCTGTTCCTCACTCTTAAAACTCGGATCGTAAAGAAAACCGCCTTCATGCTGGATACAAGCGATGCTCAAATCCAACGCATGAAAAATCTGGCCCATCCAAACCGTATCGCGCCGCGCGAGATAATCGTTGACCGTAACCAAATGCGCGCCTTTTCCTGTCAAAGCGTTAAGATACATCGGCGCCACAGCAGTCAAAGTTTTTCCTTCACCAGTGCGCATTTCAGCGATCCAGCCTTTATGCAAAGCAATACCGCCCAAGAGCTGGACATCATACTGCCTCTGGTGCAAAACGCGCTTTGAAACCTCGCGCACAAT
Source organism: Patescibacteria group bacterium (assembly GCA_018824765.1). Lineage (GTDB taxonomy): Bacteria > Patescibacteriota > Patescibacteriia > 2-12-FULL-60-25 > 2-12-FULL-60-25 > JAHJFW01. Next base: position 2,561 of record JAHJFW010000113.1, on the reverse strand, counting down.
CGCAAAAGCTTCGGGCAATAAATCGTCCAAAGTCTCACCCTCTGCCAAGCGCTGTTTGAAATGCGCGGTTTTTGCCTTTAAGCCCTCGTCTGACAAAGTCTGGATTGAGGATTCCAGCGCATTGATTTTATCAACCAGCGGCTGAATTTTCTTGATTTCCTTGGAATTCGCGTCACCGAATAGTTTATTTATGATACCCATAAAAGTGAGGGCATCTTACCCCCAAGCGCCTAATTTATCAACCTTCCAATGAATTTATCTATATCCCAAATTCCAAGCACCGAAGCTTAATAATCAATAATCAATAATCAATACAATAATGGCTCCAAGATCCGCCTACCGGTAGGCGGATCGAAGTACGACAACTAAAGCTCGAGGCTATATTGTCTTGCGCTTGCTGTCGATCATTTTTTCTTTTTTCTGCGCCAAAGTTTCACGTAAATGGTCCTTGACCTTATCAATGGCTTTGTATTGGTTTGCGGCCGTTCTTTCAATTTTCAACAACTCCCCCGGCAATTCCACATTGACTGAACAGGTGTAAATTTCCCCTTTGTTATGGTGATTCGTGTCCTTGCCGGCATGGACATCGATTTGCAAAATCACAGAGGAGAATTTTTCCAACGAATTAAACTTATCCTCAATGTATTTTCTTAGGGCAGGGGTAAGCTCCATGCCCACGGCATAGATGTTGATAACCATAGTAATTAAACTATAGCGCACCTGCTTATAAAGGGGAAATTCCAAATTCTAAGCACCAAATTCTCCCAAAAATCCAATCGGGATATGGGATCGGGAATCTAAGTTATTAATTTTCGTCAATCAAACCAATACACCTGTCATCCCAGCGAAGGCTGGGATCCATCGGAAAAACGGATGGATTCCTGCCTTCGCAGGAATGACAAAAGTTAGTCTATTAATGTGAGGATTAAAAAGGAGGACGCAGGACCTGGGACCTTACGGACTAAATAAACTAACCGTTCCATTCGTATTTTCACCTTGCCTACAGGCAGACAGGTAGGCCTCCAAATCTACCAACCCACCAACTGCACTTCGTCTTCCAGCATTATTCCCAACTCGTCCCTGATTTTCATTTTGACGAGAGAGGAAAGCGCCATTGCATCTTGCGCGCGTGCGTTGCCGAGGTTAACTAAAAAATTTCCATGGATCGGGCTGATTTGCGCGTTTCCGATTTTCGTTCCTTTGAGTCCCAAAAGATCGATTAGCCAGCCTGCCGAAATCCGTTTTTGCTTCAACATAGCCTCGGGAATTTCTTCAACTTGCGTCTGTAATTTCTCCAACGCCGATTCATCCTCGTATTCGAAATTCTTGAACAAGCATCCGGCGCTGAAATATCCTTGCGGCTGCGACGCTTTTCGTTTCTCCATTATCTCGGCAACCTTTTTAAGCGCCCCTTCCCGATCGCCTGTCCGCAATTCAAGCGTTGTCGAGAGAATGACGTGCGGATCACGCTTAAAGCGGCTGTCGCGATATCCGAATCTGCATTCCGCATTGCTGTAATTAATTATGGCATTCGTGCTGATCTTTAATGCTTCGACGTTTGCCACCGCATCCTTCATCTCCCAGCCAAAAGAGCCCGAATTACCGTAAGTCGCGCCGCCGATTGTTCCTGGAATGCCGGCTCCCCATTCAAAACCCGTTAGCCCCGCTTCTGCCGCAGCGCGCGCGACCACGCCTGTCAGCGCACCGCCAGCCGCCCGAATGCTCGTGCCGTCAATTTTGTATGAGCGATCGGCGAACTGCAGCATGATGCCCTCATACCCATCGTCAGAGACAAGCATATTCGAACCGCCGCCAAAAACATAAAATGAAATTTTATGCGATTTCGCCGCTTCAATCGCATTCAGCAAATCAGCGCGCGTCGAAACGATCAGATAGAGCCGTGCCGGCCCACCGATCTTCATCGAAGTATGCGCCGACATCAACTCATCACGCCGAGCCTCGGGTAATACCAGCTGCAAAGCCTTGATTCGCTCATCAGTAAGTTTTTGCATAAAAGTTTTTACCCGAATCCGCATTTGACATTCTCCTTATGTGGATATTATGTGGATAAGGTACCAGGTACGTACCAGGTACACCATTCTAGATTCTCTATTCTTCCCTCCGCCCTTCCGCCAATGCCTTATGCAATTCAGCATCAATATCCCCGGCTCCCATAAAAATTACCAAATCGCCGGCGACTGACAATTCCAGCGTGCGTTTCACTGCAGCTGCAATTGCGCCGCCGAATTCCAAAACACGTTTTGCTTCCCTTGATGCATCGTGTCGCGCCAAAGCATCCAATAAATCGCGGGAGGAAATGTCCTTGTCCGGCTCATCATCGCGCCCTGAAACTTCATAAATCTCACCCAGCACCAGCACGTCAGCCAAATCAAACGACGGCACAAAATCGAGAAACAATATCTTTGTCCTATTCCTATGGTGCGGCTGGAAACACAAAACAATCCGCTTATCCGGAAATGCCGTGCGTGCGGCTTTAAGCGTGGCAGACACGGCTGTTGGATGGTGCCCGTAATCCGAATAGATTAACGCGCCTTGGCGAT
>JAHJFW010000112.1 GCA_018824765.1 Patescibacteria group bacterium | reverse complement strand
CGCGGCTGGTTACCTGTTCTGAAACAAAGGCCGTATATTTTTTGGGCAATGACGGCAAACGTTGGATTTTTCCGAATGAAAAAACATATTTCACTTGGTATGAGAATTTCGATAAAGTGGAGACAATTTCTTGTGCCGAACTTGCAATTTATCCGTTGGGCCGAGTGATTACCAACCAAGCCGGCACGCGGCTGGTAAAAATCACCAGCATTCCCAAGGTTTACGCAGTTGAACCTAACGGGATTTTGCGTTGGATAACTACGGAAGAACAAGCGGCTAAACTTTATGGGACTAATTGGAATCAGCGCGTGGATGATGTGCCTGACGGTTTTTGGACTGTTTATACCGAAGGCTCGCCGTTGGCTGATGCGGAATATCCGAAAGGCACGGTTTTGAAAGAAAGCGACGATAGCTATTATTTTGTTGAAGGTTCGTTAAAGCGCAATGTAGCAAAAAGCCTGCTGGGAAATCTTTTGCAAAAAAGCGCGCTGGTTGATATCGGCAATTTGCAAAAAGGCGTTGAACTGGATGAGACATCATGGGCGAATCTGCATGAAATTGGCGAGGCGGTTGATCTTGTAAAACCTGCCGAGCCGAACGCATTTGCCGCGCCTGATGCGGCACCAACGGTCAGCGCGCCGGAAACTACCCCGGGTTTAAATGATAACGCGAATCCTCAAGATTCATTGTCCGCCAAGCCTAAAAAAACCGTAATTGCCGGAGTCAAAACAATATACGATGACACGGTGTGGCCGACGGGCAGCAAGATTATGTCCTCGCCTTTTGGTCCGCGTTTGAAAGCTTCTGATGATTATCGCTACGATTTTCATCGCGGAATAGATATTCCGGGAACTTTAGGCGAAGCGGTGAATAGCATTGCTGACGGAGAAATTTACCGCACCTATGAGGAGAATGAACCGGGAAATCCCTACCCTTCCGGCGGAACGGTTGTGGTTGTCAGGCACACAGATGACCAGCCGATTATTTTTCATGGTGTCGCCTATACGCAATATTATTCAGTGTATATGCACCTGAAAGAAATTACAGTTGCTAAAGCAGAAAGCGGTGGGCCGTATCAGGCGATAAAGAAAGGGGAAAAATTGGGAACTCTGGGGCATTCCGGTGAAACGGATTTTGACCATGTCCATTTTGAAATTCGAATCGGCACGACTTGCTCGCTTGATTACCAGAAAGCGAATCCGGAAACTTCATGCGCAAAGTTTTTCAGTGAACCGACTGATCCGCACGTCAATCCGCTTTTGTTTTTGGATTACACCGATAGCAACTCGCTTGATTTGGAAATCATGCAGACGAACTCTTTGAATGTGCTGGTCAAATCAAAAGAGCTGGATTTTAATGAAATCAGAGTTTTTGCCGAAGGAAAAGAAAGAAGAATCGATTTTAATGAGCGTTACAATATAGATCATGAAAATATGGATAATCCGACTTATCAAAATATTACGATTACGCCTGAAAAATTTAATAGCCAGTCTAGTGAATACAAAATTAATTTTGAGTTCATCGGATCTCCTGAACCGGAAAAAATCCAAATCAGAGATATTTGGGGGCAGGGGATAGAGTGGAAAAAATAGTAAAGCGTTTAAAGTTATCCACAGTTTAGCTATTAAGCTGTAATTTGTGGTATTATTCTTCATAAGAAGAAAATTATTCTTAATATTTTTTTATGAAGACAAAAACGAAAGTTAGGTCAAAAATTGCCACGCGGACCAGTGTGCTTGTAGCGGTGGTTTTATTATCCGCCTTGGTTATTGCCGCTTATGGCGTGGCATTCGGTTTAAGGCGCGCGCCATCAAGACCTGCGAATATTGCAGTCAGAATAACTCCTCCGGCGCAACCGGCGCGCTGTTTGGGGCTCAAGGTGGCGGTTGAAAATACACCGACCTTGCTGAAAATAGCGACCTCAAAAGAAGTAACTTTTGTGATTGAAAATCCTGATCGCACCTGTGTTGCCAAGATTAACGGCGCGCAATTCAGAATTTCCAGCGATAATCAAGTAGCGAAATTTAGAAAAGCAACTTTGATTTCAGGCGCCAGAGAAGTGCCGCTTGATTTGACTATTTTGCCAACAGTAGCAAATGCGAGCTTTGCAGAGCGGGACGTTATCATTATTCAGCCCGGAGGCAAGGCAAAGTTGAGGGTTGTTTTTGAAACATCAAAAGATGCGGATAAGCCGATTCTCGTTGAGATACCAAAGGAAGGCCTGACTTGGCGGGATGTTACTGGTTATACATTTCATGATCCGGTTAGGTCAGTCATCGGTGTTATTGAAGGCAAGGCCGGCACTGAAGTTACGGAGAGAACTATCGAGATCAAAGATTTGGCTGTAACTTTGCCGGATCCGCACACCGCAATTATTTCTTTTGTGACCAACGTGCCAGCCACGTCAGAAATAGAGTATGACACTACTAGTGATTTGAATAGCAAGGTTGCCGGTTCGGCCGTTGGCAAGAATCATTCTTACACGCTGAACGTAACTCCTGATACGCAATACTATTACAGAGTAACGGCCAAGAGTTCGGATTTCTTTCCTGCCACGACACCGGTCTATACCTTCAAGACAGCTCAGGAAGATAACGGAGTGAATGGTGGTGGCACCGGAGGAACGGGCGCAACAGTCGACCGGCCGACAGGTGGAAACGGCTCTACGCCAACCAATAGTGATGATACAGGCGCGGAGAGCGGGCGATGATTCAAAGATAAAATTTAAAAAAAAGAGCGTGAAGAGCGCTCTTTTTTTGCTAGAGGCCGTTGCAATATTCCAGCTATGTCATTCCTGTCCTCGATCGTAGTCGAGGGTGAACTCCGGCTGGAATACAGAACCAGAGGGAAAATTTATATAAATTTCCGGATCCCGGATTCCGCTGGGATGACATCGGAGAATATTGGTGGTGCATTGATATTAGAATACGGGTATTTTGTTGCAGGCTTGACATTTTTGGTATTTTTGTGCTAAATCAATGCGATTCCTCGAGTGGGATCGTGAACCTTAAATTTCAACAAGAGAGGTCCAAAATGCCGAGAAATTGGCTGTTTTTCTGCGTTGTGTTCAGTCTGATCTCGGCGTTTGCCGGGACCGTGAGCGCGCAGCCTGTATGCCCGGACGGGTTTATCAGCAGGCAAATCTGCGACACGAATGGATGTAGCGAGAAGTACTGCGAGAAGGCGCCGCCAAAGGTCAGGCGGCCTCCGGTGAAGAAGATTTACTTGCCACCGCCGGCACAGCCGCCGGTCGTGGCACCTCCTCCGGCACAGCCGCCGGTCGTAGTGCCGCCAGCCACGCCATTGGCAGATCCGAAGTCCAAGATCGAGTCGCCGGTCGCAGCACTGCCGGCGGTGGACGTAAAGCAGGATCCAACCTGCAAGGTCGGAGAATTCGTGGTCGATACCAAAAACGGCCGCGAGTGCTTGACGGCGAGCGCCATCGTCGCGCTCAAGAAGTCTTTGGAGGCACGTCTCGCCGATCTCAAAAAGGCACAACTTGTCGTGCCGCCGCCGAAACCTGAGGACGAGATCAAAAAGATCCAGAGGCAGCTGGAGGATCTCGGAAAGGCGATCGACGATCTGCCGAACGCAGCCGAAAAGGCGATCAAGCAGGTTGGGGAGTTGAGGGACGAAGTCACCCGGACCCGACAGATCGCGTATGACACGCGCGGCATTCAGGATGTGCAGTCCAGGCGATTGGACGAACAGGATCATCGTCTCCAAGACATGGAGCGCGGCGGCAGGCGCGGATTCGGCGTTCAAATCAGCGGCGTCATCAACTTCCATACCCTTCGTCCATATGATCAGTGGCTATGGGGGGCGGGCGCAGAGCTGTCTCTTTTGCCGGCCTTGACGGATCGCTGGCGTCTCTTGGGCGGCGTCGGCGTCAGCTACGCCGGAATGGAGAAGATCAGCGGAGATCAGCTGACGAGCCTCACGGGTTTTGTCGGCGCGCAGGTTCGACTGACTGACGAGCTGGCCCATCTCGCCTTCGGAGTTCTGACAGAGCAGAGGTTTGCGCCTTCCGGCCTCGCGGATTCCTCTTATGGAGGATTCGTGGAGCCGAAGGTCTGTCCGGG
>JAHJFW010000111.1 GCA_018824765.1 Patescibacteria group bacterium | reverse complement strand
GGAGAGTATATAATATCTAAACAATAAAAAACGAGTTAGATTGGCGAGTTCTCAGAGCGGGTTCTGGCGAGGATGCTGTTCTGGGTCTCACCAATTTGGCTCGTTTTTTTTGATAGTCCGCTTAGTTGATGCTTATTTTTTTAGCGCGCTTAAAGTTTCTTGCAAACGCATGATAGTTGAGGCAACCTCCTCCATTGTTGTAGTGTGGCCAGCCAGGTTAAATCTTACATTTGATTTATTTCCGCTTCCGCCGAACGGACGCGCGAGATCAAGCGCGGAATAGGGGTTTGAGGCATGTAGCGAAGCTTGTAATGTCTTCCCATCCTCCGTTTCATGGAACAAGACTGTAATCTTAGCTTCGGGCGCATATGCTACAAGTTCGCTGATCATGTCGTCTAAGCCGGTATTTACCGAACCGGTTTCTACAAGATCATTTTTTGTCAGCACGGTCCAAACCAAGCCGTGTTCACGGTCGTGCTCCAATCGGGATAGTGCGCGGCCCCACAACTTCAGCGTCGGAATCGTTCGAGTTCGCCAGAGCCCGTGGACTATTTCTTCCCTGCGCGCTCCCATTGAAACTAGTGTCGAAGCGACTGTTAATGTTTTTGGAGTGACGTTTGGAGTCTTAAAGGATTTTGTTTTGAAAATCATTCCGGCTAATAGCGCAGTGGCAATATCTTCATCAATCAGATGGCGATTCCATTCTTCAAATAGATGGTACAAAATTTCGCAGGTTGATACTGCGTTCAGATCAATCACGTTAACTTGCCCCCAGTGTTCATTTCCGGCGTCACAATCTACATTCAAAACGGTTTTGCGGTATAAAAAATCCGCGTGGCCGCGCGAGATTTCTCCAAGTGACAGCATGTCTTGCGCGTCAATGGAAATAATCAAGTCATAACGATCCTCCCCGTATTTAAACGACATATCCTGAGGTGTCCATTCGCCGCTTTTTGGCACGACCGTTATTTCCAGCTTTCCGTCTTTGACGTCATACATCAGTTCCCCGAGTGGGACGTTTTTTACATTAAGGTTGACATGGCAGGCGCGCATGGCGCCGATCTTACTTTTCACTTCTTCAAGCTTAGGCAAAAATTTGGGACTGTTTTTTAGGTCAAAACCGGGTATGACAATATCCGCGTTTTTCCCCATTTTTTTCAGATATAAATAAACCGCCAAAGATGCCGCCACTGAATCCGTGGTAGCGTTTTCCCTGGTGATTATGAGAATATTTTTTGCGCGAGAAACGTATTCTTGCGCTTGTTGGAGAGAGTTGAGTGCCATTCTTTGATTACGATCATTCAAGCAGGGGACACAAGACTTTACGATGATTCCTAACAACTGTCAATTATCAACATCAGTAACCCTTGAATTGACTTTGCGCATATAAAAACGTAATCTTCATAAGATTTATGTCAACATTGCAAGATATGCCAAAGGCGTATAATGCTTCTTCCGTAGAAGGCGGCATTTATGCTTCTTGGGAAAAGTCAGGCGCTTTTAAACCGCATGGCGACGGTGAACCGTATTGCATAGTGATGCCGCCACCGAACAGAACGGGCGTATTGCATCTTGGCCATGCGGTGATGCTAGCGATCGAGGATCTGTTGATTCGATACCACCGGATGCTCGGCAAGCGGACGCTTTGGATTCCTGGGACCGACCATGCGGCGATTGCGACGCAAGTTAAAGTTGAACAAGAATTGATAAAGAAGGGTATCAAGAATCCGCGCGAGGAACTTGGGCGCGAAAAGTTATTACAAGAAGTCGTAAAGTTCGCCGATGAATCTGCTACGACCATCCGGAGTCAGGTTCGAAAGATGGGATCATCGTGCGATTGGTCGCGGGAGAAATATACGCTTGACGAGGAGCGGACGCGCGCGGTGAATGAGATGTTTAAGATGATGTATGAGGACGGGATTATTGAACAGGGACATCGATTGGTGAATTGGGATCCGCAATTTCAGACCACATTGTCGGATGATGAGGTCGAACATAAGGAGACAATGGCGAAATTTTTGACATTCAAATACGACTCATCTTTTCCTATTGCGATTTCAACCACGCGTCCGGAGACGAAATTCGGAGATACGGCGGTTGCGGTAAATCCGGACGATAAACGGTATCAGAAATTTGTAGGCAAGACGTTTGAGCCTATTTTCTGCGGCAAGAGGCTATCTATAAAAGTGATTGCTGATAAAGCGGTTGATCCAGATTTCGGAACAGGCGCGCTTGGAGTGACGCCTGCGCATTCTATGGTTGATGCTGAAATGGCGGAACGGCACGGATTGCCCATGGTGTGCGTTATTGGGACGGATGCGCGCATGACTGAAGATGCAGGCGAGGATTTCGCCGGGCTCGCCATCGAAGGAGCTCGTAAGAAAATTTACGCACGGTTGCAAGAGGAAGGTTTGATCGAAAAGGAAGAAGAGATTCCGCAGAATCTCCCCATCGCACAGCGTGGCGGCGCTCCGGTTGAACAGTTGCCCATGAAACAGTGGTTCGTGCGTGTGAATAAGCCTTTCAAGCTAAGACAGACAACGCTCGGGAAATGGAAAAAGGGCGATAAAACCACGTTGAAAGAATTGATGCGGCATGCGGTTGAAGCAAGACAGATCAAAATCGTCCCGGACCGTTTTGAGAAAATTTATTTCCATTGGATCGACAACCTACACGACTGGTGCATCTCGCGCCAGATTTGGTT
>JAHJFW010000110.1 GCA_018824765.1 Patescibacteria group bacterium | reverse complement strand
ATCTCCGGATCAGGCTTGAATTCACCCATAGCGACTTGTTGCAGGCCCTGATAAGTAGCATCGGAAATTTTATAGTATTTCGGCGTGATCGTTTCAATTTGCAATACAGCCGGTTTGATGGTCGCAGGATTTATCGTCTCCAGAATCGTATAGGCGCCCAAGATATAAAGAAAGCCGCCATAGACCAGCATAATCGCGGCCGCAGTAACTGAAATGCCGATAAGATAGTTTTGCACTCCTGCAATGTATTGCGCGAGCCACGGAACATTTATGACGGCTTTGGTGGCTTCTGCCGGTGAAAGGGTTAAAAAAGGGATTTCAACGCCAAGTTTTGGCGGAGACACGGTTTTCTCAATTGCGCCTACAGTCTTTTGAGGCGCTTGTTGGGCTGCGCTCGCGCTTATTTTTTTATATAAGCTCTCGCTCACCGGCTCTTCTTTGCATACGCCTTTGGTGATTTTTTGGCATTGCGCAGGTTCAAGCTTTTTAGCGCAGTTGAGTTTTTTTAAGTCGGCATTGCCGGTATTAGCTGTCAGCGACGAACAGTCCGTGTCAGCGGTTTCCACCTGTATGCAAATCGTTGACTCCGGAGCATCAGACGCCGTGCATTTGCAACACAACGCAAAAGCCTTGAGCGGCGAAAACATCAGAGACAGAAAAGCCACACCGAAAACCGCGGCCGCAAATCGCACTTGGCGTCTGCAGGAAGATGTTTTGGCGCAATTATTGGTCAGCATTGGCAAAGTTAGAATATCAAATCATCGCATCGAACTAAAGGACTGCTAAAATCATTGGTTTGGCTGGCATTGCAACTCATCTCTTCCTTTTACTTTTACTTTTACGCATGAAGATCCGGCGGCGCAGTGCTCATCGTTTAGGCATCTGAAGCCGTCAGTTTTTACGGAGTGGCAGATGTTGGCGTAGTTGCATTTGTTTTTTGGATATTCATAGTACGAGTCTTTTTGCGTGCAAGAACACGCCTCGCCTTTTCTGCAATCGGCTTTTGATCCGCATTTTTCATAATCGAAAGGCCGCCAAACAAAGACCATGCCTTTTTTCGGGTCGTATCGTTTATCCCCTTTTTTCGGGTCAGTGTGCGCATCAACATAGTCCTGGATGGTTTTTCCGCGCGGCCAAGTGCTTACTCCGCCCATCCACCCGGGAATACCCGGCACTGATGCCCCACCCACATCTGTGCCGGATCCGCCCATTTCAATAAATGAAAATGGCACATCAGGCCGGCCGCCGGTGTACATTGCCCAGTGTAGTCTTTGTTCATTGGCGCCATTTATGTACACCAGATCTCCGAAACGCAATCCGCCTTTTTTAGCGGCCAAGGCCATCAGGTCTTGGTCCATATGCGCGGCAAGAATCCCTGATGGGCTTTGATGGTATGCCGCAAATGATGCTTCACCCACAAACGGACTTCCTTTTTCTATCGGTAAAGGATTCATGCGGACATGGGTGCAGTTGATAAGCGCCGTTACAAAACCCCAGCAGTCGCTTCCGAATATTTTCGCGGCCTCCATTTTTTTGGTTATCAGCTTATTGTATAAATCCTGAACAGTCGCGGCGCATTCCGGGACGTTATTTATAGCTGCTCCTTTTCTGGCCAGTGTCAGGCAATCGCCGCCTCTAAAAATCTGTCTTGCTGGATCCACAACATTGCCCTTTTCGTCTTTTATCATCTTATGATCTTTAAGTGTTCTTAGTACAAAATCCGCTCCGGCAAATGATCCAATCGACCCTCCCGGGATGCTTGTTGCGCAGGTTTGGCAATAAGCGCATTGATGTCTGTCTATGCAGATGTATTTCCATCCCAAAACAGCCCTGACAAGAAGCTGGATCCTTTCCGAATAAGTTGTGGCAAGTTGCGCGCTGACAGCGCTGGCGCAAAATTTATTCATATTGAAAGGGCCGCCTTTGTCATCCTCGTACTCCTCCTTATAATCAATAGTAATCGGCACAACATCCTCCAATACCTCTGTTGGGACGCCTTGAATTTCGGGTTGCTTTATTTTTTGGGAAAAAACCGCATCAGCCGACCCGTATTTTTCGATCCACGCCTCTTCCGAAGTTTTTACTATTTTCACTCCCAAGGCTTTAAGCGTCAGCGTTTCCGGATTTATTGTTGTGAGTATTGTGTATGAGCCCAAAATTATCACTAAGCCTATAATGGCGTCGCGGATGATTTCTTTGCCCCTTGTAATGGTTGGCGCGATATTGCCGGTGATATACAGAAAACCCCCATAGACAATCATGATGGCGGCGGCAATTATTGAAATCCCGACCAAATATTGGGCTGCCGCGGCTATGTATTGCGCCAGAAACGGTATTTCCAGAATTCCTTGCGTCGGCTGCAGAATGGTGGCGAATTCCAAATTCGGGATTGGGACGTTGAGGCTCGGCACATATAATGGTACTTCGGTTACAACGGGCTCACCCTCGCCTCCTTCGCTTGTTGCGCCGGGCGGCAGCTTAAAAGCCGTTTCGCTAACAGGCCCGATGTCGCAGAGGCCGTTTTCAGCAATGGGTTTGCATTGCGTTGGAGTCAAAGGTTCTGCCGAGCAATTCAGCGCTTGGACGTCCGGGTGTTTGCTTTTAATATCCAGGGAGGTGCAAGTTAAGCTGGTATCCGTTATTTGTATGCAGGCCTTGGAACTATTAACGTCCGGCGCAATGCATTTGCAACAATCAGCAGCCTGCGCGCTGTTTGTAGGAAGGCTTAGAATGGCGGTTAAGAGCAGGAAAATTGCGCTGAACTTGGCACTTAAGCGCGCTCTTTTATCCCTCATATGCTCTGCAGTTGTTGTTCGATTGCCTGTTTCAGGGTTTCAATATCAACCACGCCATTAAAACCTCGTGTGCCTATAAAAATGAAAGGCGTTGAATTGATGCCGTCGGCTTTGGCATTGCCGACGTCTTGTATTAGGAGAGCGGCCAGATTTTGGTCGGCTCGGCAGGCTTTCATGAAGTTTTTGTCCAGATTCAGTTGCGCGGCAATATCGCCGAATGTTTTTTCCTTGATCGAGGTTTGGGCGATAAGCGCATCGAAAGTTTCCCAATATTTGTTTTGCAGACCGGCACAGCGGGAAAAAAGAGAGGCATCCATGGCAGTTGTGTCGTTTTCATCCAAAGGCAAATCGCGCCAGACGAATCTGACCGTGCCTCCATATGGACGCACCGCCTCATCAATAATTTTTGCAGCTTGACGGCATTCCTCGCAGTTGAAGTCGCCAAACTCAATTACGGACAACATCGCTGTCGCGCCGCCGAATCTTGCGGGGTCATATTGACGGATAGCCGGAGGGCGGATGGCTCCAAGCGGAATATCTTTAGGCACGGGTTGGTTGGCGATATCCACAGGCACATAACCTATTTGATAGTGCGTGCTGTTGAATTGAACCGCCTGATAAACGAAAAAAGCGCACAGTATCAAGAATAGGGCCGTGAAAAGTATGAGAAGCTTTGTGCGATGCGTGGGCATGGGGGGTTAGTCTATCAAGTCCATAAAGTCTATAAAGTCTATCAAGTCCATAAAGTCTTGGAGTATATTCCCCGAGCGAAGTCGAAGGGTTACATTATTGAAGTCCTTCGACAAGCCCAAGAACTATTTTTTTAAACCTAGATTCCAGATTCTATATTCTATATTCTTTCTTTTTTAAGGTAATACATAGCTATAAACCCTGCCGGTTCTGGCATCCACGAACATCAGTTGCGATTGGTCGGCGCTTAAGACCGGGTTTTTTATCGGATGGCTCTGTTCGGGCGTGCTGATTTTTATTGACACGCCTGTTCTCAAGTCCACATGGTAGAGATCATCAGGACCGTCGGAAAATTGGTCCGGCGCAAGTCCGGCGCCAGCATCAAGCGATTGCGGCACGCCGCAATACAGCTCGCTCTCGTTTTGCCAAACGCACTTGTCCGCCCAAGTTTTCAGATTCAGTCCGCGCCTGTCCTCGCCGATATGGTCGCCAACGCCGCCGGAAACCCATAATGAAGGCTTCAAATCATCGCGTTCGTGATAGACGCTATACAGGATTTGTTGCCCGGTTGGAGACCAGTTGGGTTCAAAACCGCGGCCCGGGACTATGAGAGATTTAAAATTTTCTCGGTTTTCGCCGATTAAATAGATTTCTTCAGCGCCCTCGGATTGCGGTTTTCCGGTTTTGGCAAAGGCAATCACCTGATTGTTTGGCGACCAGTTTGAAATGGCGAGTGCCGCATTTTGCCCCAAAGGCTCGATAGCTTTGGCTTCGTTGCCGTTCGGATCGCTGACTATGAGAAAGCGGTTGTCAGGGTCGAGACCGATGCTTTTCGCCACTATGCTCGAGTCATCCGGAGAGAAGGCGAAATCTTGCCAGTGCTTGGGTAGCGTAGTCTGCCTTGACGTCGTAAAATCGTAGAGAACATTACTGCCGTCGGGAAATTCGAGAATGGCCTCATCGCTTTTTTTAGCCCAACTGATATTATCCACGTTTAAAAATTGCTTGTCGCTCAAAGCGGTTATACTGCCATCCGGATTGACTCTATAAAAGCGGCCGTCTTCAGGACTGTAAAATCTCGCGCCCTGCCCGTCGCTTGCAGGCACCAATTCGCGCGAGACAGTGTCATTTAAAAGATAAACCGTTGGTTTGGCCGGAACTGCTGGAGCTGTTGGAACGGTTGGCGCGAGGGCTGACGGTAGCAAGGCTCCTGGCGGCATTTCTTCGGCAGGGATGCGTTCTCCGGCAAGCGGCGCTGATGGCAAAGCGCCGGGAAGACCCGCTTCAGGCACGGCCACTGGCGCAGGCGCTACCAATGGCTTGTAAAACAAATAATACAAACCAAAGCCGATTGCCAGCGAAAAAATTACGAAAAATATCGCAAACAGGATTTTTTTGGTTTTATCCGTCATAAGTTGATGTGGACGCAGTAATGATTTTCAAATATATTTTAGCATACTTTTAAACAGTCTGTCCTTTGAGTGTTCTGGATTCCTGCCTCCGCAGGAATGACAGAAGATGAATCCACCCCCCTCTCCGTCATCCCAGCACCTCCCCCTCGTCATCCCAGCGAAGGCTGGGATCCAGAATCAACAATATCAGGATATAAATCCTTCCAACCCGGATTCGATTCCTCTATGAGACGGATTTTCCACTCTCTTTTCCATGCCTTCAAATTCTTTTCGCGTCTTAGAGCAGAATGAATGTCTTCTGTAGTCTCAAAATATACGAGCGTATGTATCGAGTATTTCTTTGTAAAACCTTCAATAGAATTATTTCGATGTTCATAAACTCGACGGATCAGATCGTTCGTCACGCCAATATACAACGTCCCGTTTTTAGCATTTGCGAGAATATAGACGAAAAATGTTTTCATACTTAAATGTTTTCATGCTTATCTGGATCCCTGCCTTCGCAGGGATGACAATGAGTTCGCAGGGATGACGATGAGTTCGCAGGGATGACGATGAGTTCGCAGGGATGACGATGAGTT
>JAHJFW010000109.1 GCA_018824765.1 Patescibacteria group bacterium | reverse complement strand
GACTTTTTCCTTTTTTTCACCTCTTCCGGATTTGCGTGAATTTCAATCGTGCGTTTTAGAACCGCGTCCACCATCTCCTCAACTGTCATCTTACGGATAGGCTTGCCGTCAATGGGACAATGCGGATGGCCGATGCGCGCAAACAAAACGCGGAGATAATCGTAGATCTCGGTGATTGTCGCGACGGTTGAACGCGGGTTGGCGCTGTGCGCTTTTTGGTCAATGGATATTGCCGGAGAAAGCCCTTCGATCTCGTCCACATCCGGCTTTTTCATCTGTCCCAGAAATTGCCGCGCGTACGCCGAAAGAGACTCGACATAACGTCGTTGACCTTCCGCAAAAATCGTGTCAAAAGCCAAACTCGACTTGCCCGATCCGGACAAGCCAGTAAAGACGATCATCTTATTGCGCGGAATCTCGAGCGAAATGTTTTTGAGATTATGCTCGCGCGCGCCTTTGATTGTAATTTTTTCTTGCATATACAACACCAAATACCCCGGAAAACGCGGCCTTCATACAGGACACGCCCGGGTTGTTGCAATGTGAAGATAGCGGAGATTTGGAGGTGTGTAAAGCATCTTGCCTGTTGCCATTCCACTATAAACAAATGTCATTCCCCGCGCCTCACTAATGTCATTCCACGGTTTAACCGGGGAATCTTCCGATTGGATCATAAATGGAAGATCCCCCGGTCTAGCCGGAGGATGACATTTTTTAATAGTCGTAGGATGATACATCACCCCTTGATTTCTCCTCCGTTTCGTGTTATCTTTAATCTGCCTTCAACGATCGGAGAAAGGAGGACTCTTTGAAAAAACGCGGACTTTTGTTCTGGCAGATCGTTACCACGATTTTGACACTTCTCACGTATTTCGTGGCGCATACCTTCATGACACCTTTTGAAGCAGCAATAATCGCCCTCGCTGCAATGGTGCTGGTCTCGCTGTTTGTCGGATACAAAATTAGTGTCATTATCGCGAATTCCAACCGTCAAACCAAACTAACCATGATTTCGCGCCTTGGACTCCAAGCGAGCGCCATCTATGCGTTAGTAATTGGGCTGGAAAAAGGACTGACACCAATCACTGTAGTTCCGGCGATAATATATTGCGCGATCACATCGGTTCCGCTCGTACTCTGGCGCACCGTCAATCTATTGCAAAAAAGGGAGCACGAACCAAGCCGCGCAAAACAAACACCCCGTTCTCGACTCAGCTGCCTAGCGACTGACGAACAGGGCGCACACTACTCCATTGCCTCTGAACCTGAATGACATGAAAAGAATGGGGACCCAAATCATCAATCTCTAATCGCCCTCCGATGCGCAAAATCCGGAGGGCTTTCTTATTATAATTAAATCCCCACGGTCAAGCTTTTACGAAATGTCATTCCATGTTTTAACTGGGGAGACGTCCGATCGCTCTCCGTACGAGTCTCCGTCTTTTACAAAACTTAAATTTTGATTAATCTTCTTGAAATGGAGATTCAAACTAACACTGAACCAAAACCGCGTCTGCTGCTGCATGCCTGTTGCGGAGTTTGCAATTCTTACGTGCCGGAATTGCTGTTGCCGAATTTTGACGTAACCGTGTATTACGAAAATTCCAACATCTATCCAAGCGAGGAATTTGATAGGCGGCTGGAGGCTGCAAAAACAATGGCGGAATCATTTGGCATCCCATTTATCCAAGCTCCGTATAAACCCGAAGAATGGCTGGCTGGAACAAAAGGCTTGGAAAACGCGCCTGAAAAAGGGGCTCGTTGCAGTTATTGCGTTGCATTCCGTCTGGCGAAAACTTTGGATTTCGCAAAACAAATGGATTTCGAATGGGTGGCGACCACACTTAGCGTCAGCCGGCGGAAAAATGCGCAGATGATCAATGATATAGGCGAGCGGCTTTCTGTGAATTACGGAATAAATTTTTTGGGACGCGACTGGAAGAAAAACGGCGGAGAGAATATTTCGCAGGAACGCGCGAAAAAAGCCGGAATATACCGCCAGAATTATTGCGGTTGCATTTTTTCTTATAAAGCGCGCCAAAAAGAGTGATTTTAAAGATGAGCCGTGATCCGCTTGATGCGACCGGAAACATTGGGCGTGTTATGCTTTTGGCATGTTCGGATTATCAAATGAGGAAACTCGACAGCTCCGCCCGCTGAAAACGCCGCGGAAAATCCAGGATTTTTTGGAGGAAATTCCAATCAACTTCGAACCTGAAGGCGATACCTGTCTTTCTCCGCGCCGAGTTCTTAGAGAGCGGCGCGCGCACTGCATTGAAGCGGCCATGCTTGCGGCGCTGGCGCTTAGAATTCAAGGAGAGCGGCCGCTCGTCCTCGATCTTGAAGCCGCGCCACATGATGACGATCATGTAATTGTGCCGTTCAAGCAGCACGGATGTTGGGGCGCGATTTCCAAAACCAACCACGCCGTATTGCGTTATCGCGAGCCCGTGTATCGCACGATCCGCGAGCTGGTCCTGTCTTTTTTCCATGAATACACTGATGGTGTCGGAAGAAAAACCCTTCGCTCATATTCCCAACCGGTTGATCTTTCGCGATTCGACAAGCGCGGCTGGATGACTTCTGAAGAAGACGTGTGGTACGTCGCGGAATATCTGACCGAGATTCCTCACGCGAAAATTTTGTCGCGGCCGCAAATCGCAACTTTGCGCAAAGCCGATCCGCTGGAACGGGATGTAGGAGAGATTACGCAGTGGAAGAAAGGAGCTTTATGAATATATCGTCATCCTGAACGGAGTGAAGTATCTTCAGATTGAAAATTATGAAGTTCCGAATCTTGCTAATATCGACTTCTTTTGATACATTTCTCGCGCATTAAAAACTCGAGGGGGCGTCGTTCAATGGTAGGACCCGGGTCTCCAAAACCCGTGACGGGGGTTCGATCCCCTCCGCCCCTGCCAACATTTTAACTGCGTAAAATCGCGGTTATTTTGTTTGAGGCGCTGAAGGAATCTGGTCATGTGTTGACTGAACGGCTATACTTTGCGCCAAGAATAGCCCCCATTGGTTGTTCAATGATTATGAAAAATCCCTTTGAAGCAGCTCCAACACAAGCAGTTGAAAAAATTATAGATAGAATAGATTTATCAGTATTTGGTTTGAAGGAAGATAGCAAACTGATCGAAATATTGAGTCCCATGGATAGGAAGGCTGTCGACGGTGTAATCTCCTCCCTCTCCGACGAAACCATCGCCACCTTCGGCGACTACTATGGCAAAGACGTAGCGAAGCAGATTTTCGAGTCTCTGGAATTCAGCGCTTTTGCCAACCACATCAAAACGCCGGAAGACTTTCGCCGCTATGCCGGCAAGGTTATGGAAGTGGCGAAGTTGCACGTAGGTCGCGATGCCGAAGGCAAAGCACAGGTGCCGTATGACATCGGAACATCCACACGACGCGCAGTGGCCGACGCTATGATGCTTGTTCGAGATGACTTTGATCGAGATGTCGATACCGTGATTCAAGCCATGCGAGTTGCATCTCCCGGGATTGCCAGTACTCTCAAAAATATCCGTGGCCTCATACGAACGAGCGAGGATCTGGAACGAGTCGAACAATTTACAAAACGGCTGTCAGAGCATGGGTTTGATGCAAGAGAGGTGTTCACTGGTCGCGGAAGAAGCTCCTATCCCGAGCGACAAGGGAGGGTGGCGCTTTTTGGAAATCAAGATGCTGAAGAAGAAATATGGGATCAGCATTCGCGCAAGCAGATTAAAAATCCTGTACGTGCAAGTTTTGATGCATGGCAGAAAATTCTGACCGATGGAAAAAAGTTGGATGATGTTCTCTCTATCATCGATGCGGCATTTATTCGAGGCGTCGATACGGATACTTTTGTAGATGATCTAAATCGTCTTCCCGTAGAACAGAGAAAAAAGTTCATTGGTTCTGCAACAGCCTTTGCAAAGAAGGATATCCCTCCGCAATTCGTCGCGCAGAATATTGATGCTCTAGGAAGCAGCGATTTCAGCAAAGATGGATTGGCTGTTTTCACGACCGCTGAAGCCAAAAGACGATGGCTCGAATACTGCACATACCTTTGGACAAAAGATCCGCGTTCAGTTGCCGACACAGCGCATTATTTCAACGAGGCGTATGCAGCTGAGATAAAAACTACTTCAAAAAAAGGTCAGAAGATCGAAAAGATAAAGGGCTTGGACAAGCTTCAGATGTTCGAAGTCCAAGAAGCCGTAGACGAAGAGTTTAAGGGAACGGTAAAGCTTGTAAGACCAAACTTTGAATTGCGGTCACTTGCGACGAAAACACTAGAAGCATCGATCAACGATCTTTTGCGTACAAATAACTTTCAGGCATTGGATGAAATTGGACAAAAGATTAAAGGAGCTCCGGAGATTTTAGCAAAATTGGATCAGGCATTTGCCGCGACTTTAACTGACGGGGCGGTTGAGGAATATGTCAGGCGTGAGCGCGAAGAAAAATATAGATATCAGCACGATGTAACCGACGAACAGATTATCGCATCCTATCCAATCTTCAAAGATTCGTATGCAAGAAAAGTTGCACCTGTAACATTCTCTCATGCCGCCCAAGACCGATATCGTGCATTATTTGTTCCGAAGGAATCTTATTACGATGATTTCAAGGTAGAAAAAATAGATGCTTTTCTAAAATTGGTGGGCATTCCCCCTACGAGCGAGGTATTGCAGCCAAAATATTTTGAACTGCTGGATAAATACATCCGAACATACAACGAAGGATATGATGACGATGGCAGCTATGAAGACCACGGGGAGCGCTATTTCAATCAATTGACTCAGCTTGGCCAGATGACGGGTGTTGCGACGCAATTCGATAAAAGCAAAGTCATGGAGCTGTATGAATTTTGTATTGCTTCCGGAGAGAAGTATCATCAGAAACTTGGTGCCATCGATCAGATTACTGGCGTCCATCTTGATGCGGAGTTCATCCAGAAACATCTGTTAGACAACAGAGATTTTCAGGCGGCTGTGTCGTTGCCCATCTCCCCAGACCAACTTGATCGGCATTTTGTGAAAGCTGAAAACAAGACCCAAGATGAATATAAAAGAGTGTACCAGATATTTGGTTGTTACGATTATTATCAGGGTATTCTTGCTCGATTGGAAAAAGACAAAACGCGTGGAGCGAAACAGGAAGTTATCGCAATTCTTGCCGTCATGGGTCTTCGTGACATGGAGAACGCAGAACGATACGCATCAACGAAAGAAAAACTAATGGCTTTTGTTGAAGAAAAAGGCGCACCAATCACAGAATCTTTAGCAAAAGCATTAGCAGAGTTAGCTAAAAACGGAGACGCGGATCTTCTCTCTTATCTAGCTTCAATTTTACGCGAGCGAACAAAGACCTCGAAAGACAAGGATGAGAAGCGTGGCGTACTGGGCCTCAATCCGTTACAGGAAGTGGCTTTGAGAACACTTAGTCACGTTGATACCCCTGCCGCGAACGAGCAGCTTCTTTCTCTATTATTTGTCGCAGATTTAGATCCGAGAGTTCGCGCCATTATCCTAAAACAACTCGCTACGGATAAACCGGAATTCTTTCCAGAAAAAACTCGAGCATGGGTATTGTCTGAGCTCGCGACTAAAAAATCAAAGGTTTCCGCTGAAGAACTCAGATATTTTCAAGTCGCATTGCAGATTCCGAGTGCCGATCTACGAAAAAAATCCCTACGCCATTCAGATGAAGCGTTTGGAGATCTCGCGGAAAAAGCACTTTCTCCCTCCAGCATTCATCGTGAGCTCTGCCCCTCTGCGCCGGATAACATTTTGCTGCCTTTATGGAAATTCACTCAAGGCAACGAGGAGCTTTTGAAGCAATTTAATACCCTTTATAAAACAACAAAAGCTTCTTCTGAAAGAGACGCTCTCTTGTTTGGGATTGTGAATGCCCTCTCCATCAACAAAAAAACACTGAAAAAAGTCACGGATAGATTGAGCGAACTTGACCTCGCTGCTGCCGGCAATGCTGGCGAATTGGGAGCCGTGTTAAAGACTTTGAGTTTCTTGGATACTGTTGAGAGAGCGCTCGGACAATCCAAGGAAGATACCCTTACGATTCTTGATTCACGAGTTGCCTCGTTGGCGGTGCTGAATGGCGCGCTAAAGGAAGTTGCTGTACAAAAGATCAAAGAAGTTCTACCCCATGAAGGAATTAATGCTGATGCGATTCAGTCGCTTTGGGAACAGTGGGGAAATCTTGAGCCGATTTTCGTTTATGCCGGCAAGATGGCGGGGAGCGGACACGATGGAACTCTCCGTTTGGTGGCTGAAATGGTCGCGCATATGGATGCTCCTACGTACGAGGCTTGGAAGGACTGGAGATACAATACTCGCGACAAAAAAGTGAGGGAGCAAGTCGGTCATCTCACGGAGGCGCAACTTGAGATATGGAAAGAGGATCACTTCGCAGAACTTGGCGATATTATGATTGCCGCAACGCCATCTGATAAGCCAAAACAAATTGTGCGATTTATCGAAGGATCTTTACGCGAGGGGCACGTCTACAATCCGGAGATAGACAAAAATGATCGACACAAATTTATTCAAGAACAGCTCGGCCGCGTATACATGGCAATTGCTGAGCAGCCAGATCAAAGAGAGGTAATTTTGAACGGCGCAGCAGAACTTTTACAAGCAGATTTGAAAAAGATAGATGCGATCACACGATATAGCAATTTGCCCAAGCTCGAGCAAGCCATGACTTTATTTGCCGAAGGCAAAAAGGTACCCGTGAATGCTAAAACAAAAAATACTCTCGCCTTTCTGGCGCAGTTTGTTCCTAAGGAGCAATTTCAAGCAATCGAGAAAGCCTATAAAGAAGCTGAAAAAAGTGGTTCGACGAACATCGATACCAGTTCAATCATCAGCACAGCACTTAGAGTGACGCTATCCGGTAAAGGCGAGGAAATCAAGCGGGACTATGAAGGTGCAATGACGAGCGATGTATTCGATACGTACGGTCTGAATCGCGAGCAGATGAAAAACGTCGGACAATTTTACCAGAAGCGTCAAGAATTGAAGGCTCTTCTCGATTTGTATCGGGTGAGCGGTCTGGATGTAAAAAGAATCGCGACCAACCGCATTTCTGATCGAGTCGACAAGAAAGGAGAAACGCTAATAAGTGTTATTGATAATTTGAAAACATATTTCAAAGATAATCCAACCTTTGTACAGGATATTGAGAATATCCAGTCCGTCATCTCTCAGCGCGAGGAGTTGGGTGCTAAACGACGTTTGGCGATGATCGTCACTGATAACCCGCAGATGGTCTTTCAAGCCGGAAAATACCCTCTTGGTTGCGGCTCATGTCAAAATTACGAGGGTAGTCCGGAATGGAATAAATCATTAGCGGGGTATGTTGCTGACGCGCATACGAAAGTCGCCCATCTCATCGATCTAAACAAGCTCCCCGAGAAACTGAGGCTGGAAATTGAGGCAAAGGGTTTCGAGCAGGTGAAGGACGGCATCCCGCCGCAGGATTTGCTTGAAGCGAGCATAGCGAGATCGGTGACAAAGCTTACAAAAACCGCTGATGAGAAGCCGGCACTGTTTATTGAGCCAACCTACAGCTCTATCAATAAAGGCGATTTGACCATGGATAAATATTTCAACATCTTCCTAGAGTTAACCGCATCAGAACCTATGGGAATCAGATTGGTTCGCGGTGGAGGCAGCGAAACCGTATCCGTACCAAAAAGCCGCAATCCGAGCGGGCAATATGAAGATTGTGCAGCTGGAAACGCCGGGCACGCTGGAATGGGGATTCAAACTGGCAGCTACACTATGTCAGCCAGATTCATCAACAAGTTCACTCCGGTAAACGATGAGGACAAGAAGCTTGCCGAAAGAATATCCGGCTAAGTGGAACCCCGTGACAAAATGTCACGGGTTGGATTCTCTAACGGAATCTGGCCATGTACAAGGCCGGTTCGCTCATTACCAGCGTCCGAACATCTTCCACGAGCCCCTGCCAACATTTTAACTGCGTAAAATCGCGGTTATTTTGTTTGAAACGCTGAGGGAATAGAACTTTTTCTGATTCGTCTGTATTATCTTGATATGTCTTCACGAACCGGAAATCGACTTACGGATAATGCCTTTACAGCAGATGATGGCCGTAAGTTGATTGAGCAAGCTATTTTAGATATTGGTACGCAATTTGGATGGCGGCCGGTTGATCAGAGCGTGTTGTTCTATGGCGTCTACTACGACAGCACGAAGGTCGGAAGTTTCATCACTCGGGTGACGAACGAGCGGGGCGAATTTGCTGTATTAAAAATTCAACTTCGTCCATTACCGTTTGATGAGGGATTTATAATGAGGCACGTCCAGAGTCAGATCAAGACCGATCGTGTTCGTTTGCCAAGAATTATCTCTGATGCGCCATGGAACGAAAAGCGCGGGTACGGATATCTCATTCTTGAAGACCTTTCCCAGCTACCTCACCTGTGGGCTACACG
Organism: Patescibacteria group bacterium; assembly: GCA_018824765.1. Classification (GTDB taxonomy): domain Bacteria; phylum Patescibacteriota; class Patescibacteriia; order 2-12-FULL-60-25; family 2-12-FULL-60-25; genus JAHJFW01. The sequence goes on along the minus strand of JAHJFW010000109.1, from coordinate 580 downwards.
TCCCGACGAGGCGGCGTTTGTATCCGGTGCCTGGCACCATGGTGCCAGGCACCGGATACGGATGCCGCCCCAACTTGCCGTATGTTTTCCGCACTCGTTCAAGCGAATAGTTCATGATTTTCAGTGACACAGTCTCGTTTTTGATAATCGCATATAGATTTACTATTAAGGACACGAAAGACAATGCGACTCCACAGATGGAACAATATCGGAAGCGAACTTGAACGAGTCAATCTTGTAAAAACGAAAGTTGCAGTATAAAACCGAAAATCAAGAATGCAACCCCAATTTTGAACCATTTTGGCTGAACAAAATATGCGATTTCACGTTCATGACCATTGCTGTCTGGCGTTGATCCGCCAGCACCGAAGTCTTTGGAGTTAAGTATCCCAAACGAATATGTATCCGGTGCCTGGCACCATGGTGCCAGGCACCGGATACAGACGATTGACATAACGCGATTTTTTTGATAGATTGACCGGCTTCCTGATCATCTGGTCGGGTTGTGCTGTTTCGTAGCTGCAGCAACTCAGCTACCACGATATCGGAGGTGGACATGACCGAACAGGTCACGGATCTT
>JAHJFW010000108.1 GCA_018824765.1 Patescibacteria group bacterium | reverse complement strand
GTTGTCAAAAAAGGCAGCCGCGTGCCATTTGCACCCGCGCTCGCTCTCGGCCTTGTATCAGCCATCTGGTTCGGAGATGCAATTTCTGTTTGGCTAAGTTCGATCTTTTTATGACAGATAGCAATTCTAAAACTACTCACTACCCGCTACCCACTACTCACTTTGACGGCTTCACCCTGATCGAGTTGATGATCAGCATTTCAATTTTAACTTTGATTTCTACGGCCACAGTTTTCAGCCTGCGCAGTACGCGACAATCCGAGGAGCTGGCAACTGCGGCGCGGCTTTTGGCGAGCGATGTCCGCAATATCCAAGCTCGCGCTTTGGCTGCCAATAATGTAAAAATTTGCGACATTGCCGGCGGCAAGCGCGTGTGCGAAGCAGAAAATCCTTCAACCACAGACTGTGTCGGCGTGTGCGCACCAGAGCCGGCGTCCCGTTATGGCATCACTTTTGACAAAGACAGCGGATCTTATGCTTTATTCGTAGATCTCAATCAGTCGGATTGGAGGTTAAGTTCCGAAGATGAGATTGTGTTACGAAGAAATTTGAATCCCTTGGGCGGCGATAAGGTTACAATTACCGAATTGATGATCGACACGGGATCTCTAACCGAGGCGTCGATGGCTGTTTCGCGGCAGAACGGTATAATGCGCATTGAAGCCTGCGGGGAATCAGGACTGCCCGCATGCTCACCCGTTGAACCGAAAATTTTAAATATTACTTTACAACACCAGCAATCAGGAAAAACCGCAGTCGTGGAAATCAACTCGCAATCAGGCAGGGTGTCGGTGGAATAGGGGAGGTTAGAATCTAGAATCTGGAATCTAGAATCTAGGTTCGGAAGACCTAGGACATAGGGCGTAGGCATTCGTATATTTGTTTAAAATTCGTAATTTCGTAGGCACTCGTATTTTCGAAGACTCATGCAGCCATGAAACTAACCAAAGGACAAACATTGATTGAGTTGTTGATTGCGACTGCGGTTATCAGCACCGGCTTGTTTGCGTCAGCGACTTTGGTATTTTCCAATCTCAAGTTGTCTGATCGCGATTCTGATGAAGTTGTAGCTGTGAATTTGGCCAGAGAGGGGATTGAGCTGGCAAAACAGGTGCGTGATTACAACTGGCTGGCCGGTTACGAATTTGATGACGGGCTGTATGCGGCAGGCAATGATTATTCCGCCACGCCGCTCTGGGACGGCAAATTATCAACCGCGGATGTGGCTTTTGATTTTAGCACTGCGGATTTCAGTTCTGACAAGACAATCATCAGACGCTCAACCAGCAATGAAACTCCTGATTTTTTTACGCAAAACGATGCTTCAGCCGATCCAACGGTTTGGCGCCGGCTGATTATTTTCCATCCGATTTGCAACGATCCTGCCGGTTTGAGTTATAAAAACGACGGCGAAGATTGCGGCACGCAGGCGAAATTAGGCATAAGGGTGGAATCACGCGTGGCATGGGGCAGAAAGGGACAGGACTTCAGTTTTGTTTTATATGAAGATTTATTCGACTGGCGGTAAGACCCCCTCTAACTCCCCCTTCGTACAGGGGGAGGACATGAGCTATCCCCCTCCTTACGAAGGAGGGGTTAGGGGAGGTCTACCCGGTTTTTCCCTGATGGAAATGTTGATTGTAACTGCGCTGTTTTCGATTTCGGTATTGATCATGGCGCAGACTTTCTCATCATTTAATTTATTGCATCGCAAAATCGCCAACCGCGCCGTATTGAATCAGGATGCGCGTTTTATTACCGAGATGGTTGTGCGCGCGGCAAGAAATAATCCTGTCTCGTATTCTTATCCGTATGCTCCGCGTGAAAGCGAGCTGCGCTTGGTCGCGCCAACGGGCTTGCGAATAATTTTTAAACAATCCGACATTGGACAGGCGGAGTGCGATGATTTGCCGGCTGTGCGCTGTCTCTTGCTTTCGACTGACGGCGGCGCCAGTTGGACGCCGGTGTCAGGCAAAAACATAAGCGTCGAGCGTTTCGATGTTTACGTGCGCCCGTCGGTTTCGCCTTTTGAATTGATAAACGGCGCATATCAAAATGACGTCCAGCCATTTGTAACTTTTGGTTTGTCTTTGCGCTACATGGCAAACACCCAAAAAGAGCAGGAGACCTTGCAAGTCCAGACGACAGTCTCATCACGCGTTTATCTAAGATGATTATTATGCACCTATTTACCCCCGCCAATCAAACAAACACTCCTGTCATCCCCGCGCAGGCGGGGATCCATCGGAAATACGGATGGATTCCCATCCCCCGATCGTTGTCGAGGGCAAGCTTCACGGGAATGACAAAAGTAAGTTTATTTATGCGAAGGCCAATAGCGCTTAGCACTCGGCACCTGCCTTCGCTAAGGCTACGGCGGGCAGGCTTGGCACGTGGCACTCATCATTTCCGTTCCGGAAACATCCTCCCCTTGGCTTTGATTATGACATTTACGATTTTGCTGGCCGGTCTTGGGATTGCCACGGTCGTGCTTGAGGATTCGCATCGTGCGCGAGATATTGATGACAGCGTGGCCGCATATTATATGGCTGATTCAGGCATTGAGCGCCAACTTTTTGAAATCCGAAAGCGTGCCGAAACCCTGTCTTATGCGGCCGGCTTGTCCAGTGAATATCCGAATGCCGGCAAATGGGTTTCGACGGCTGCGGTTGAACAGGTTTCGGATAAAAAGTTTTCCGCAATCACGGAAAATGACTTCAGAGTGCTTGATCTTTTTGATCCTGATAATTTGGGCGCGGCAGCCGGAGTGGATGAAATTCAGATTACTTGGGATGGTTCGGGGCAGTTGGAAGTCGGCTATGCGCAATGGCAGTCCGGCGCAACTGTGATGTGGCCGTCGGACGACGCTTACGTTGTTTTATACGCTTTTGCGCCATCGCTTGATATCAGCCTCGATCCAACCAAGGCTTATCGTTTGAGGCTTAAGGCTTTAAACGGCGATGTATCGAATGTTACCATCAGCGTTTTTAATGCCGGTGCGGCCGTGGCATTTCCCGGTGACATTACGCTAAGCGCCGAAGGAACATACGGCAAAGCAACTCAAAAAATCGTGGTCAGCATGCCCAAACAAGATGTGTTGTCAGGTCTCTATAATTACGTTTTATTTTCAGAGTGCCAGCTTTTGAAGGGCGTGTCAGGCGCACCGATTTGTCCATGAAAAAAATTTTTTGATCGGAGTCGAAGGGATGCTATACGGTTTTATGCCCGCTTATGAATAAACAAGAAATCCCTACCAGTCCCTCAATTTACGCGATCGCGTAAATTGAGGGACGGCTTTTGAATTCATAGATGGTTATTGGAAGGATGTCTAGTTGGTAACTAAAGGGTCGGTTTTGGAAGGATGATTTCACCTTTCATGAGTACCACCCAGTCTTTGACTTTTAAATTTTTCAGCATCTTTTCAAGATATGCGGTCCAGTCTTTATCCGAAATCCAAACGCTCAGATGCTGTCGGCGGAATCCTAGTGTTTTGAGCATTTTGCGCAAGCTATTACGCGCAAGTTTATATTTTTCCGGGATATCGAAGGAAACGATGAGATGTGTATCCGGTGGGAATGTATCAGGAATGAAAGAAGCGAATTCATTACTTTGATGAATTCTTTTACCCAATGCAGTTAATCGAAATGCTCGACCCCGAAGCTCTCTTTTTTCTTTAATGTAGCCTTTTCGCTTCAACCTCAGCGCAGCGCTTCTCATCTGTCGTCGTGCACGTTCATTTTCTACCTCCTTAATAAATGGATACCCGTAACGCATCAGCGCGCCGGGTTTATATACCGAGTATTCTAAAATTTCGATCCCGTCTGCCACGGCATTCAACACCGCATCTGTCATTTTTGAAAATTTCCTCCCCATACATATACCG
>JAHJFW010000015.1 GCA_018824765.1 Patescibacteria group bacterium | reverse complement strand
TAAAAGCGAAACTCCAACCATAGCGGCGCCGGCCGAGGCTTATGTCGTCACTCCGCCAAAATTGGGTATTGATATTCCCGACCTTATTTTCGCGACAAAAATCTTTGAAAATGAAGGAAAGCTCGAGATTCCGTTTCTTGCCCAATACATTGCCGCCGTCTATAAATATCTTTCAGGCATTGCGGTGGTGGCCGCTGCCATAATGCTTGTATATGGCGGATTTTTGTATATTGTCGGATCAGCAACAGCGCAAATTACAAGCGGCAAAGAAATTATTAAGGACGCCGTCATCGGTTTGATTCTGATTATTTGCAGTTATACCATACTTAACACCTTGAATCCTGCAACCACCACGCTCCAAGGCGTCGTCATAAAAACCATACCGCCTGAATACGCGTGGTTTAAGGAGCACGGAACCGGCGACCCTGTCTATTCGCCTCGCGCCATTCAAAGAATATTGAATACAAAAATTCCCGGCCGCAGCACGCAGGTAAAAACTGCGGAAAAACCGGAAAGTTTGGCTCAAATGCTGGTTCCGGCAGTCTCAGCTGCGGTTGCTCAAAATATTTTAGGAGGGAGCGCGACTTATCTCGGCATCCTAAAGGCGAATGACTACCAAAAAATGAAACGCGCACCCCAAAAAATGAACGCATTTTGCACTACGGAGGAAGAAGCATCACGAGCGACCACATATGAAGCTAAAATCGAACTGCTGGTGAAAGCAATACTCGGTTGGGCGAAAATTTGCAACGAAGAACATAAGTGCGCGTATTGTCAAACCTGTCAAACTGGACTTCCGGACGGTAGCCCTGCCGGAGGTGGCGCGCCGAATTTTATTGCAAATACGCTCTCTGCCCGCGGCAAATCGATCGCATGGTCCAGAGCATGCCAAAATGCTTGGGATAATAGCCATGATGTAAGCAAATTAAAGGAGTGCGAACGACCCGCCCAAGACGCATACAAACAATATTTCATTGATAATCTTGCAATAGCAAATTTATATGGGACGGATTGCAGTGGCTTCGCCTTCCACGTATACAGGTGCACAAATGCAGCTTTTACGATGCCGCCGAATGCCACATTCAAAAGCGGGCCCGGTCTAAACCCGTATCTTGACCCAAGGGACATCGGCAAATTCGACAAACTGCCGACTTTCGTTTTTTCGGGTCATTGGGGCGATAAAGATTTGCCGGAAAAAGCAAAAAAGATGAAATTTGGAGACATTGGTTACATTTGTTGCGGCGCCGTCAAAAAACCCGGCAAAAAAGAAGATCCGTATAGCGCACATTGGTTTATCTATACCGGCGGCCGGCCTGACGTGCCGTTTTCGTTCATTGAAATGGGCGGATTACCCAACGAGGAAAGAAAAGGCGGGGCCGAGGTGCCGAATTTCGGGAATGTTCCCGGAGTTGAGCTGCAACCTAAAGACTGGACCCTTATGGATTATTTGAAACCTAAAATGCCGCAAGAGGATATTTGCGCTAATTGCAAGTACTGGGATAAGTGCGAGACTTGCGAGCTATACAAACAAGGCAAGCTAAGCGCGCAAATAGGTAGGCTTCTCAATCCATATACTGAAAATGATCCCGACAAAGCGCTTATATGGGTCTGGCGACCGTTCGCTGATACTGCACAATGACCTAGCGGCTTCAACTTCGAGCGGTTCTCGATTTGATAAAACTTGGGTGGAATTTGCAAGAACCTCTTGGCTTCCAACCCGCATGCGTGTAATCCTATACCCATGTCCAAAACCTATCTTTACACCTGCTCCAAATGCGATGCGCAGTTCCCGAAATGGGCCGGGCGCTGTACGGCCTGCGGCGGGTGGGGGACGATCGCTAAAGAGGAAGAAACAGCCGGCGATTTTTCCGCGGCTAAAAACACGCGGCCGGCAGCTGCTATCAAGAGTTTCGCGCAGTCTGCCAATGAAAAAGGCGCGGAGCTCAAGCCGACCGGATTGGCATTTTTTGATTTTGTTTTGGGCGGCGGCTTGGTGGACGGCTCAATCACTTTGGCGGCAGGCGAACCGGGCATTGGCAAATCCACGCTTTTGGCACAACTCGCTTTGCAGTTAGCCTCTCAAGGAGAAAAAATATTGTATGTTACAGGCGAAGAATCGCCCGCCCAAATCAGCCGTCGTCTCTCGCGCTTAACCGGACAGATTCCGCAGTCTTTGCATTTTTTGGACTATCTTGAAGCCGCAACAATCGCGGCCACGCTGGAAAAAGAACGGCCGTACTTAACCATTGTCGATTCGATCCAGTGTTTGCGGCTGGATGAACTTCCAGGAGAGGCAGGCAGCGTAAATCAAGTTAAAGCCTCGGCCGCCACTTTGGCAGGGTCTGCCAAACGTTCCGGACTGCCGGTTATTTTGGTCGGCCAAGTTACCAAAGACGGCGACGTGGCCGGACCGCGCGTCTTGGAACACTTGGTTGATACGGTGTTATTTTTGGAGGGCGACCAAACCCACCGCTACCGTTTATTGCGCGCCCTCAAACACCGCTTTGGCACAACTGATGAAATCGCGCTGTTAATAATGACCGGCAACGGTTTGGAACCGGTCGAAGACGTGTCTTCGGAATTGCTGCGCGACCGCACCGGCGGCGTTTCCGGCTCTTCAGTCACATGCTTAATCGAAGGCCGCCGCTCGATTCTGTTGGAAATACAGGCGTTGGTTTCACCGGCCGGCTACGGCACTCCGGTCCGCCGCGCAACTGGAATTGATAACGCGCGCTTGGGAATGCTCTTGGCTGTTTTGGCGCGCCGCGCAGGCGTAAACGCGCTGGATAAAGATGTTTATGTAAACGCCGCCGGAGGCATTGATGCGCGCGACCCGAGCGTTGACTTGGCGATCTGCGCCAGCATTGCCGGAGCACTGAATAATACGCCGCTTGATCCGCAAACAGCCGTTTTCGGCGAAGTCGGTCTGGGTGGCGAGCTACGCCCTGTCAGCCTGCCAGAGTTACGTTTGAAAGAAATCGCGCGTTTAGGCTTTAATACGGCCGTCGTTCCAAAAGGCCAATCCAAAGCTTCACCGACCGGATTACGCGCCATGGAAGCATCGAATCTGCAAGAGGCCTTAAAAATACTTAAACTAGGCTAATTCACCAGCTTCCTAACCCACAAAATTTTCAACGTCTCTAAGAGACGTTGCTCTGTTTTTAACGTCTCTTAGAGACGTGAGAAAAATGGCTAATGTTTTGCCACATTAACTGACCACATTTCTTCCGTCTCTAAGAGACGTTGCTCTGTTTTTAACGTCTCTTAGAGACGTTGGGTTTAGAGATCTTCTATATCCCTTAGAAAAGACTTTATTATGGTGGGTTTGGGTTTTTCTGTCTGGCGAAAAATCGTGGTGCTGGAAGGGGATACAGAATATGTTTTTACGCGGCCGGTAAAAGACGGCCGTCGCTCGCCGTATTTGTCCAACTCGATAATGTCTTCGTAACGCCCCAAGTCATCGTCAGCAGATTTCACGACACTTGCCACACTGACATCGCGCACTTCCAGTCTCTCCAAGAGATGCGGCGAAACTTCCTGCACAAAAGCCGATAACCGATTGATTGACAACGAATCAAAACCCGAGCTTAAGGGATAGGAAAAAAACAAGCGGTTGCGGGCGCGCGTTATCGCCACATAAAATAAACGCCGCTCCTCCTCCAAGCCGTTCTCTTCTTCGAATGCATACCTGCTGGGAAATGCATTATCCGCCAAGTTCATCACAAAAACCGTATCCCATTCCAAACCCTTGGCCTGATGGACGGTTGAAAGAATCAGGCGCTCGGAGTTACAAGTGCCGGCTTCAGAGTTTTGCGCGACAAACACGTCATCATACATCGCAATATCCGCCAAAAAACTTTCGCAGTCGTTATACCCTTCGGCAAACGCGGCCAACTGTTCCAAATCTTCAAATCGGTCTTTCCAGTCGGGATATTCGCGCTCCAAATGCTCCTGATATTTTCCTCCCAGCACCGCCCGAATCATTTCCGACGGCTCCTTACATCCAACGGCTTGGCGCAAAATACCGGCAAAATTGCCCCAGCAATCTTTGGCGCGCGACGGCAAAGCCGCTTCAAATTCCGGCTCGAACATCCTTTCCAAATCCGATAATCCCCTCGCCTTGCGAGCTACAGACAAAGCCGTAGCCGAACCAATCCCCTGCTGTAAACTCAAAATTCTAAGCCATGCAGCCTCATCTTTGGGATTGTTGATAACACGCACATAGGCCAGCAAATCCTTGATATGCGCGCGGCCGAAAAACTTCATGCCGCCGCGGTATTCATAAGGTATGTCGCGTTTCAGCAGTTCAAATTCCAGAGCCTGCGAATGCGCTGACGAACGGAAAAGCACGGCCATGGCCGGCAAAGGCGTGCCTGCGGCGCGCAATTCCAAAATCCGCTCCACAATAAAACGCGCCTCCTGCCGCGCTGAAGGGGCCGGTGCCAATATCGGTTTGCGGCCATTGTCGCGCAATCCAACCAAACGCTTTTCAAACTGGTCGGTATTGTATGACAAGCTATCGTTCGCGACCTCCAAAATTTCGGGCACGGAACGATAGTTGGACAAGAGCTTGAAAATTTTGGCATCTGGTTTGCCTTTGGTGAAATTCAAAATGTTCTGGATATCGGCCCCGCGAAAAGCATAAATCGATTGCGCGTCATCCCCCACCACCAGCAAATTTTGATTGACGCGCGCCAAAGCCGCAACCAAACGCGATTGCAAGGCGTTCGTGTCCTGATATTCATCCACCAAAATATATTTAAAACGTGCACTAATCGCTTCGCCTGCCGTAACATCTTCAACCAAACGCAGCCAATTTATCAGCAAATCATCAAAATCCATGGCATTGGCGGCGCGCTTGCGCTCGGCATACAAGTTGGCTATCGACTCGATTTCGCCGGAGAGCGGTTCAAAATTCGAATGCTTATAGGTCAGTGTTTCGTATAAGCTCGAGTTGGTGTTGCGCGTGTAGGAAATAATGTCTTGCAAAACCGCGGGCGATGGAAAGCGCCTGGCTTTAACGTCAATGCCTGCATCTTTTAAAACAGCTTTCAGCAAAGTTCGCGCATCCTCCTGATCCAAAATTGTAAAGCCGTTCGAATAACCGCACCATGCGGCGTTGCGGCGCAAAAAACGATTGGCCACCGAATGGAAAGTGCCTCCGCAAACTCCTTCAGCCGCGCCGCCCAAAAGCGCTGCGACACGGTCAAGCATTTCACGCGCCGCTTTGTTGGTAAACGTCAAAAGCAAAATTGAAGCCGGATCAATCCCCTTCTCCAACAAATAGGCTACGCGGTAGATTACAGTGCGAGTTTTCCCTGAACCCGCACCTGCCAAAACCAAACAATAACCGTCGCCTCCAAAAACCACCTCGCGCTGTTCGTTGTTCAATTCCTTGTGGTAGTCAATGTTGCGGCAGGCAAAACGGCGTGAATTGCCCAAACTCAAATTCGACATGCGGAGAGATTACACTATGGACGCGCATTGTGAAACAGAATTTTCATTTATTATTTACTGAAGAATAAAAAACCTTACATAATCATGGTGCCAGGCACCTGAAAAAAAATGCTTTTTTGACGAGATGCTTGTGGATAAACAAAAAAATGCCAATATAATTATGCTCTTGACAGAGATATACAAAATATGGCAGGGCTGAGAAAAATGACGGTGCCTGGCACCAAAAAATAACATAAAAAAACACCCGCCTTTTGCAAGACGGGTGCTCCGAGTTAGGGGTTTTTCGCTTGTTATGCTGCCCGATGTAGGCTGGGAATTTGGCCGTTGAGTATTTTTCTCAACGCCGAATCCCGCCTGATCCTGCGACGAAAGAGATGCCAGACCTCTTCGCCGAGGCGCGTAACCCTGCCTTCGTAGGTCCAGAGCGTGTAGCGCTCCAGTCTTCGCAAGCGGGCCTTGGCCTCCACGCTCCAGTTGGAGCCGCGCCTCACGAAATCCCGCAATGAGACTTCGTAGGCCAAGTGATGGACTTCCGCGCGGCCGATCAAACCGCGCCGGTAGAGGCGCGCGATGGCGAAATCCAAGGTGCGCTCGTCGTCCAGCTCATAAGCGATGGCCTTGTCGAACGTATCATCCTGCCCAAACTCGTCGGACAAAAGATAGTTCAACAGCTCCGCATCTTCCTTCTCTCTCTTTCGACCGTCGCACTTTGCGACGGGCGCCGAACATTCCGGCTCGCTCATGCAGGGATTGACGGCCGAGGCGGGCATTTCTACCCCCTCCAGCCCGACCGCGTTCTCTTCCTGCTGAACGTGCGCGATCTGGCACTTCGACTCGCCTATCCTGCGTTGCCGCAGTTCGCGCTGTTTGGCGAGTTTGCGCTGGCGTCTACTTTTCTTCGCCATGCGCCACCTCCTCCTCCTTAAATTACTTTGATTCAAAAACCCGTTCTCTTAAGCCATTTCTTCAGCTTTTAAGAACTGCGTAGTTAACCATAAAAATGGCTTTTTGTCAAGCTCCCCTGCCATTCCCACTTATTCTCCGAACGCTTTATAGCGATTGCGGCTATGCTCTTCCAAAGTTTTGGCAAAAAGAGTTTTTCCGCTGGAATCCGTCAAAAAATACCAAAAATCGGTTTTTGCCGGATTTAAGGCGGCTTCAAGCGAAGCCATGCCCGGATTTGCAATCGGACCCGGCGGCAGGCCTTTGTTGCGATAACTGTTATATGGCGAATCGTGTTCCAAGTCAGCCGAGGTCAACCGATCGCGTCCGCTCATAATCACATAGTTCAAAGTCGCATCCGACTGCATAGCCATGCCGATATTCAACCTGTTCATGAACACGCCGGCCACTATCGGCCTATCCTCATCATGCCGCGCTTCTTTCTCAATGATTGAAGCCAGCGTCACTACATCAGATAATGAACGTCCCTGCTTAGAGGCTTCCTGCCCAAAGCCGGACGTCTTGCTCATAAATTCAAGCAACTGCCGTCTAAGCAAACCGTCCGGCAACTGGTCTTTCCAAACGCGGTAAGTATCAGGGAAAAGATACCCTTCGAGTGAAGCGCCTTCGGGCAAATCCTTCAAAAAATCAAACTCATCGGCAAAACGTTCCGCCAAAAAATCACTCGGCACGACATCAACTCCCAAATCTTCCAGTTTTTTCTGGATATCGTATATCGTCCAACCCTCAATAATTGTAATTGAAATTTCATTCCGCTCCGGACCTGTCGCTAAAATCCGCGCAATCTGCTGGTAACTTGTGCCGACGCTGATGTCGTATTCCCCTGCCCTCGGCTTTTTAGCCAATTCATCCCAATGCGCAAAAATCCGGTATTTAAAAGCCGAGGAAATCAATCCCTTATCCTGCAATAATGACGCCACTTGCGAAACATTGGAGCCTTCAGAAATTTCAATTCTCACACGCGGCGCATCAGGCAAGGGCAATCGCAGCCATGTTTCAGGCACAAAAAAAAGCGCGGCCGCGGCAGTTAGAACAATAATTAATCCTAAAATAATTCCCAACCGCTTCATAAGACTTGTTTCAAAATTAGTTTATAGACGAAAAACTTAATATTCGAGCGAAAGCCGTTTGAGGAAATTGAAGGAATAGCAGAGCTATTTCAAAATTTTCGAAAATGGCTTGCAGCCGGATATTACGTTTTGCAGGCATAAAATAATTTTGAAATGAGTCTAAAAGTGCTTATGTGTCCGCGCGGATTTTTCAATATCCTTACGCCTGATTTGATAGTGGGCGAAACGCACCAGAAAAAAAGCGCATACACCGACTATTATGCCGCCCAAAATATCGCTGGGATAATGCACTCCGACTGCCAGTCTGCCAAGCGCAATCAAAGCCGCGGCAAGCAATGACAAAAACCCCAAAGGCCGATTGGCAAATAAAATCGCGCAAGCCATGGCCACAGATACGCTTGTATGGCCCGATGGAAAAGCTGTGGTTAGAGGCGGAGGAATCAAAGAAGTAACAAGATAAGACTGATCCGCCACTTGAAACGGCCGAAGACGTTCCATGAAAAAAGCTATAAGCGTGGTGAGGAGTAATGCCGTGAGCGCCGACCAAGCCGCTTCATTAGCGGCATGCCGTAATTTGCCGCTTTTTCTCACCAGCAAAAACGCGATAAAAACCGCAAACACAATTATCAGGTAGCGGGCGCAAAAAATCGCCAACGCCGTAAGCAAAGCAGAGCCAGCCACTATCTTTTGCAGTTCGAAAACAAATTGGTGTTCAAGGCCCATATGATAGACGATAGGAAATAGACGATCGACGATGGACAATCACACGAAATAAGAATCTGGAATCTGGAACTGGGTTAGGAAGACCACGACTAGTCTCTAATTCGCGCGAATTAGAGACTAGAAGATGATTCGGAAGTTTTATCCGCACTGAAAACTGCATACTTTTCCAATCATTAGTCATTCGGATTTCGTCATTAGTAATTACCCCCATACCAGCTACCATATACCAGCTACTTCACATAATTCGTCATTCGGATTTGACTTAACACATTATCCCATCAAAAATCGCTTTCGGCCAGATTTTTATTTTTATAAGCGCAAAATTTCACCAGCGGACAGCGCCAACATCGTGGTTTTCCGACGCAAATATCACGTCCGAACCTGACCATGACACGATTGATGTCTGACCAGCATTTTTGCGGAAGGAGCGCGGCTAAATCAGCCTCAACCTTTTCCGGAGTTTTGCCTTTTGACCAGCCCAGCCGCCGGACAATACGAAAAACATGGGTATCAACCGCAATAGACGGCTTGCCAAAGGCGAAAGACAAAACACAGCTGGCGGTTTTTCGCCCCACTCCGGGAAACGTAACCAATTCCTCCATGGCGCTCGGCACCCTGCCTCCGTAATCCGCCAAAATCATCTGCGCAAGGCCTTTGATCGCTTTGGCTTTTGATTTATACAACCCGATTGTAGAAATCTGCTGGGCAATATCTGAAACATCTGCTTTAGCCAGCGAGCGCCACGAAGGGAATTTTTTTCTAAAACCCGGAAAGACCCGCAAAACCTGCGCATCCGCAGTCCGCGCCGACAAGAGCGTTGCCAACAGCGTATCTTCCGGCGACCCCATATCCATGTCGGCTTTTTGCGTATACAACCTGCCGAGTATCTTGATTACTTTGACCTCATCTTTAGGTGTTGCTCTCATATTCGAGTATCGTATCATACGTTTCCATACTCTGGATTCCGCTGGAGTTTATCCCGCACTTGATGCGAGACAGGAATGACATTTGTGAAATGTTTTCATACTCTGGACCCCACGAAAAACTTTGGTGAGAATAACGCTGATAAATATCATTACATTCAACAAGATTCTTCTTTTTGTCATCCCTGCGCAGGCAGGGATCCAGAACTCTCTATATCAAAATATAAATCCCGCCAGCCAGGATTCGATGACTCAATCATGCGAATTTTCCATTCTCTTTTCCATGCTTTTAGATTCTTCTCGCGTTTGATCGCGACATTCACATCGTCAGTCGATTCAAAATATACAAGGGTGTGTACACAATATTTTTTTGTAAAACCATCAATCAAATCCTCTCTATGCTCAAATATTCTGCATACCAAGTCATTCGTAACTCCAACATAAAGTGTGCCGTTTTTCTGACTTGCTAAAATATACACATAATACGTTTTCGTGCTCTGGATTCCTGCCTTCGCAGGAATGACATTTGTGAAATGTTTTCATACTCTGGATTCCGCTGGAGTTTATCCCGCACTTGATGCGGGACAGGAATGACATTTGTGTGAGCTGGAATGACATTTCCCTAAACCAATGCCGCGCCTGTCATTTCCGGCGGTATCGGCAGCTCCATGATTTTCAAAATTGTCGGCGCTACATCCGCCAACATTCCAACCGGCGGAGTGAGCGCCAAATCGCCGCCTATGACATCGCCGGTCGGCGCTTTCAAACCTTCAAAGCGCTTGCCGACCACGATAAACGGCACTGGATTCGTGGAATGCTCTTTATCGATTTCTCCGGTCGTCAGATTCTTCACCTCCTCTGCATTGCCGTGGTCTGCTGTAATCACCACGATGCCGCCCACTGCCAAAGCGGCGTCAACTATCTGCCCAATGGCTTTATCAACCGTTTGGCAGGCGGCTACCGTGGCTTTTTCATCGCCGGTATGCCCGACCATGTCAGGATTGGCAAAATTCAACGCTATAAAATCATAACCGCCTTTGGCGATTTCCTGCACCACACGCTCCGCGATCTGCAAAGCCGACATTTCCGGCGCCTTATCATAAGTTGATACGCGCGGACTCGGAATAATCACCCGATCCTCGCCGGCAAACTCCTCCTCTTTTCTGCCATTCAGAAAAAAAGTTATGTGCGCATATTTTTCCGTTTCAGCGATATGCAACTGCTTTAAACCGGCATCTGAAATCACGCGCGCCAAACATACATCAATGATTTGCGGCGAATAAGCAATTTGAACCGGCAGGTCTTTTTCATACTCGGTGAAAGTTACGAATGTCAGGTCCTTAACCAGCGGCCGCTCGAATTTATCAAAACTCGGCAGTACAAAAGCCTTGGTCAGTTCACGCGCGCGGTCAGGGCGGTAATTAAAAAAAATGCACGAGTCGCCATCCTTAACCGTTGCTATGGGACGACCGTTTTTTTCAATCACAGTCGGCACGAATTCCTCGTCATATACTGAATCCGCATACGACGCCTTTATCGCTTCTGTTGCCGATCCTGCTTTGTGCGGACTTTTTCCCAAAGCGATCGCCTCATAAGCTTTTTGGATGCGATCCCAGCGGTTGTCGCGGTCCATTGCATAGTACCGTCCAGACAAAGTCGCGACAGCGCCGAATTTGTGCTCTGCTAATTTTTTTTCCAGACTTTCGATAAACCCCAGACCGCTATTAAAAATCGTGTCGCGCCCGTCCAAAAAAGCGTGCACAGCCACATCTTCAAATTTCTCGCGTCGGCATAAATCCAACAGCGCATACAGATGCTCGTCAGAAGCATGCACAGCTCCGGGTGATACCAATCCCAAAAGATGCAAAGTGCTACGATTTTTTTTCGCCTGCCTGACAGCATCTATAAGTGCGGGGTTTTCAAAAAACTCGCCGTTTTCAATGGCGTTGGAAATGCGTGGGAAACTCTGGTAAAAAATCCGGCCGGCGCCTATGGTCAAATGTCCGACCTCTGAATTGCCCATTTCGCCCCATGCTAATCCAACTGCCTCGGCTGAGGCTCGGACTGTCATAGCCGGATATGATTCCACCAATTTTTTAAACTCCGGCATCTTGGCCTCGCGTACTGCATTGCCTTCCGCAGTCGGTGCGATTCCGAAGCCGTCAATGACAATCAGAATAACGGGTTTGGGTCGTGCCATAATCTTTATAAACGTTGCAACAAATGTCCTAACAGGATACGCGGCTTGCAGGCTTGGCACAAGCTGATGAGTGCTCAGTTCTAAGTGTAAGGTCTACGAAAATACAAATTGGCTTCACGAAAATTACCTGCCTGCAGGTAGGTAGGTAGGTAGGTAGGCGAATATAGAACGGAGGTCCAATTATGAAGCTTATTCGAATATTCGTAATTTCGTCTAAAATTCGCATTTTCATAGACCATGAGCTTTGGGATTGACAAAAAGTCAATATTTTGATATATTTCAACGTTCCCTACTGCCCAAAAACCTCATGTTTTGAGGCGGAAAAGGTACACGTTTTTTTGAAAACTCAAGATTTTTGCCCGGCTAAGCCGGGAGAAGG
>JAHJFW010000107.1 GCA_018824765.1 Patescibacteria group bacterium | reverse complement strand
TCCGATGGATTTCATCTATAAACAGCACGTCGCCATCTTCGAGGTTGGTTAAAATCGCGGCTAAATCACCGACGCGTTCAAGCGCAGGCCCGCTGGTAACTCTGACATTTGCCGCCATCTCCATGCCGATGACATGAGCCAGCGTAGTTTTTCCAAGGCCGGGCGGGCCGTAAAGCAAAACATGCTCGCACGCTTCGCCGCGCCCTTTGGCCGCCTCCAAAAAAATGCCGAGATTATCCTTGACCTTGGGTTGGCCGATGAATTCCGTCAGTGTTTTGGGCCGGAGTGACAGCTCGAAACGCTGTTCCTGCTCTTGCAATTCCGGCGCGATGATTCGTTCATCCATATAGATTTTCAGATTAGCGCAACAGAGCGCGAAAGTGAAGCCCGAGCCTTCATCGCGCCTTTTTCTTTTTTGCCACAGGCAACACATTTTGTTGAGGTAATGGCAGAATTCTAAAATATAAAAAAACGCGACAACCACCTTTTTTTGATCTCATGTTAGAGTGTATAATGAAGGCTGTCATTTAAAGCAAAGGTTAAAATCAATGCTGGCAGGTAATAATTCACGTAATAATATTTTATGGATAAAATTTTTAAAGCGTTCGGGTCGTTGTTTTTTCTGGTGTGGAGTCTGGTCGGATTGGCCATATTGGTCGGCGTCTTTTCGCTGGCCATGTTTTTCGCAAACGGCGGCGCGGAGCGCATGGTAAAAGGAGCAGTGTCGTCATTTTCCGAAGGGGCGGCTGGAATGATGGGCGACATGGCTGGCAGTCCGGCCGGATTTTTAGGCGGCGATGCGCAGGATTGCATTACGAAAACACTGGGAGAAAAACGGGCGCAGGAAATTATGGGCGGTAGCCAACCGACGGCAAGCGAGATAAACAAACTGATGGGCGCATGCGGCAAGTATTTGCCGGAGGGGATGATGAAGTAAGTCTATAAAGTCTATAAAGTCAAAGAGCGATATTCCCTGAGCTTGTCGAAGGGTAACATTTATTCCCTTGCGGAAAAGCTGTTTTTCTTTTATGTTTGCGGTGCGATCGTGATCGCATAAGCCCGGGTGGTGAAATGGTATACACTCACGACTTAAAATCGTGCGCCCACAAGGCATGCGGGTTCGAGTCCCGCCCCGGGCACCAAATTTTAATATATGCATGAGGCAAGACCGCAAACTACGTTGTTCTTACTCGTATCGGTAGATGGAAAAATTTCCACTGGTGATTCGGACGTGATGGATGTTGATAAGGATTATCCGCGAATCGTGGGAGTGAAGGAGGGGTTGAAGCAATATTATGATTTGGAACGAGAGACGGATTTTTTCTCGCTTAATACGGGACGTGTTTTCGCGAAGATTGGAATGAATGAAAAGACGGATGAGCCTGAAAAGACCGTGGTTAGATTTGTTGTGATAGATAACAAACCGCATTTGACAGAAAGTGGGGTTAGATATCTAGCAAAGAAAGCGGAAACGCTTATTATTATAACGACGAATACAAATCACCCGGCTTTCGCTCTTCAAAAAGAGTACGACAACATTCATATTCTTACTTACCAAGAACATATTGATTTTCACGATGTATTTTTTAAATTGAAACGCGACTTTGGAGCGGAAAGACTAACGATCCAATCGGGCGGAGAATTAAATACGGTTCTTGTAAGAGAAGGATTGATAGATCGAGTTCTTCTCGTGGTCGCGCCGGCGCTAATTGGTGGAAAAAATACCGCGACTTTGATGGATGGAGAGTCTTTGCATTCTGCGAGCGAGCTGAATAAGATAAAGTCTCTGGAGTTCGTGCAGGCAAAGCCTCTTCAGAATTCTTATTTGTTGTTGGAATATAAGGTAAATAATTGATATGTCTATTTCTATCACCTATTTCGTTCATGGGACTACGATTGATAACGAAAAAGAAATTTCATCCGGTTGGTCCGATGTTGAGCTTTCTGAATTAGGGATAAAACAATCGGTTGAGCTGAAAGATAAGATCAAAGTAGGTGACTTTTATGTTGTTTTTTGTTCCGACCTTAAACGGGCGGTTGATTCGGCGAAGTTGACATTTGAGGAGATGGTACAAATTATTCCTGATGCTCGTTTGCGTGAATGTAATTACGGCACATATAACGCTCAGCCATCAAATATCGTTGAACCGCTTCAAGAAAAGATGATTAATGAACGATTTCCGGAAGGCGAAAGCTATGAGGATGTGAAAATGCGAATTGCGAATTTTCTCAATTTTCTAAAACAGAATTATGACAATAAGAAAGTGGCGATTGTGGCACATAAAGCCCCACAGCTCGCACTTGATGTATTGTTGAAAAGTAAGACATGGGAAGAGGCGTTTGCGGAAGATTGGAGAAAGAAAAAAGCGTGGAAACCGGGGTGGGAATATGTTGTTGAATAAATTTTATGTCTAAAAGACTCTTCATCGCTCACGGCTGGGGTGGGCATCCTGAGGAGGGGTGGTTTCCGTGGTTGAAAAAAGAGTTGGAGGCGCGTGGGTTTGAGGTTTTTATTCCGCAGCTTCCGGATGCTGGAAGCCCGCGTATCGGTCCGTGGGTTTCTGCGCTTGCCGCGGTTGTGAGTGAGGCGGATGAGCAAACGTATTTTGTCGGTCACAGCATGGGATGCCAAGCAATTGCACGGTATCTTGAATCGTTGCCGCAAGGAATCAAAGTCGGAGGCGCAGTGTTTGTAGCTGGATTTTTTAAACGCTTGGCCGGACTTGAAGACGATGAAGAAGTGCGAGAGATTGTACGACACTGGCTCGAGACTCCGCTTGATTTGATGAACGTGAAAACTCATCTCACGGAAAGTGTCGCGATTTTTTCTGATGACGATCCGTATGTTCCGCTCGATAATCAAGACGATTTTCGGGATAAACTCGGTTCGGAGATCGTGATCGAACATGGACGCGGACATTTCAGCGGCGCGCGCGACGGAG
>JAHJFW010000002.1 GCA_018824765.1 Patescibacteria group bacterium | reverse complement strand
TTCATGCCGCTCATAACAGGAGATGCCAAAACTATTGACGAATCTTACAGCATGACAGAGGACCTGGCCGGCATTGCCACGACGCCCACGACTGCAACAACAGTCGCGACTTCAAGCGGCGGAAACGGACCGAGACGGTGACCCCGCAGAGCGAGTGGCAGGCAGGTCAGACTCACAATGACAATTATTCGCCAAGTTCAGATAAAAAATGATAACCCACGATGAGCTGTGATACCTATTGACCTTCGCAAATCAAGTGAACATTCCCGTCATCCCAGCGCAGGCTGGGATCCATCAGAAAGACGGATGGATTCCTGCCTTCGCAGGAATGACGAAAGCGAGTCTATTTATGCGAAGGTCAGTAGTATCTGATCTGAGCGGCAACACCTCCCTTAATTTCAAGCTATTAATCATATATGCGTATACAAGTGGATCAGAATCTGTGCATCGGCTGCGGTTCATGCGTCATGATCGCCGCCAAGACCTTTAAACTCAACCCTGACAATAAATGCTACGTTTTGAATGAGTCATTGGGTCCGGAGGAAAAATCGCCAAGCAGTATTGTTGAGTCGCCGGCTACGCCTGAAATGGATGAGGGCGAGGTCATACTGGAAGCCGCCCGCGCCTGTCCCGTTCAAGCGATCAGACTTTACGAGGATGACGGCAAGGAAATAGTTCTTTAATCATGGAATTACCAGTCTTGCGTCCGTTTTGCGTTGTCAGAAATGCTCCTCTGGCTGAAGGGGTTTTTGAACTTGTCCTTCAGCCGGCGGACCGGCAGATGGTTTTTGGTTTCGTCCCCGGCCAATTTATCATGCTGCATCTCATGAACGCGGACGGCAGCGTGTGGGCCAAAACCGCCTATTCCATCGCCAGCGCACCGTTCGAATCCAAAGATACAATCACGCTGGCAATAAAATTGCGAGGCGATTTCACACGGCGCGCTCGCGATCTGCAGCTCGGGGACATCGTGAAGGTACAGGGACCCTACGGCAAGTTCACGTTGCCTGACGATGACCGTGATGTCATTATGCTTGCCGGCGGAATCGGTGTCGCGCCCTTCCGCAGTATGATACGCGAAGCCGTCGCCTCTCGTATTAATAAGAGGATTATTTTGTTGTACTCCTGCAAGACAGCCGAAGGCATGGCATTTCTCGACGAGCTGCGTGGACTAGCCGCCCGGAACGCAAAGTTCATGCCCACGTTTTTCCTGACAGGGTGCGTGCTGGAGGAGTGGAGAGGGGAGATCGGAAGAATCAATCAAAAGTCCTTGCACAAGTATGTGCCATATAAGGAAAAAGCGCTCTTCATGGTCTGCGGATCGCATGAGTTCACTGATGATATGGTAGACATATTGAGGAGAAGCGGCGTGGATGTTGCAAACAGTTTGCGCAAGGAGATGTTCTGATTTTTAAAAATGATGGCGGCTATTTTTGTGTATGAGGAATGTGTCTCCGATTAAACTCGTCAACAACATCGGTTTCCGTATTACCCTCATGTGATTCGCCAACCCTTGTCGCGACCAACTTATCATCTCTTCTTTCAAGATTTATGAATTCGCCAGGATTTAACCCACCATGTGCGCCACTAGAAAAAACATTCGCTATAAACCCTGTTAATGCGTCGTGCGTAACGATTATTACTCGATAAGATTTATCCTCTAACTTTTTAAGTCGCGACAGGGGTTTCATAATTCGTTTGGTTACGTCAATGAATTTTTCAAACCCTTCAATTTCTCTGACATACTCCTCCGGTAGCCGAATCTTTGTTTCGGGAGCAATATCTTTTATTCCATCTTTAATAAAGTATTCTGGAAAACCAAGATTGTTTGGATTAGTTGAGTTTTTGTCAACAAAAAATTTCTTTCCTCCAAATTCAATTTCGCCGCCGGCAACGAGCGGGCAAAAAAGATTCCAGGAAAAATTTTTTACCTCACTTAGCCGCTCAAAAATTTTCACTCCGGTTTCTTTGGCGCCACCTTTCTTCCTTAATCGGACGCCTTTTTGCTCTAAAGCTTCCGCGATAATTTTTGCCGTGTGCAGAGTTCGTCCCATTGGCGATGACCAAATTTCAACCTCTTCATCGGGTTGAATAAGCTCGGCTAACTCTTCAGCATTTGTTCTAACCTCTTCAATTCCTTCTTCTGTTAAATCTTCCGCCTGTTCTATCGGTACTTCTTTCTGTCCATATTTCGCTTTCCCGTGTCTAAAAATATTTACTCGGAGCGTTGATTCCTTTTTTGGCTTTTGCGGTGAAAAATTTTTGTTCATTTTTTCCATACAAATTGATTTACATTCAAAATTTCCAAGATGTTATAAAAAAATTTTTTGCCAATTTCCATGTTGAGATCCGGGTAAAACCTTGGAGAGATATAAATTATTCCCATAAGACCAAGCGCTAAACTTACCGCCCGCCGGATTTCTTTATCTCCCGACTTTTTTTCGTACATATCTAAAAATTTTTCGCCAAGCTCCTTAAAGTACTCATTTTGCGTTTCGTGGTAGAACCACAGATATTGCGAGAGCCACCATCCGATATCAATCCCCCTGTCGCCCCATGGGATACGTGAATAATCAATAACCCAGATCGAACCGTCTTTTTTGAAAAACAGATTTGTACCCCAGAAGTCGCCATGAAGCGCCACTAATCTGTCACACCTGTCTTTCCACTTATGAATTAAATTTAACATCAAACCTATATAATTTCCATGTTCTCGTGCCGGTAAAAGTTGATGAGTATCAGTAAAATCATGCAACAACATGATTGCCAGTTCCGGATTTATCAAGACGCTCCGCAGTCCGTCATTATAAACAGATTTGAGCCGATCAATGTCTTTCGACGGGTGTCCAATTTGGTGAATTTTAATTATGTAGTCGGTGATTGTTTCAAGTTCGGCTAAATCAGCTTCAGTAATTTTTGTTTTTGATTTTTTCTCCTGAAGCAACGACCAGTAGCTTATGCCATCGGGTTGAAATTCCTGAACGTGATAAATTGAGGTATCTTCATTAACTTCTGGTATGATTCCCGCCTCTCGTCCGTTGTCTAAAATTACACCGATAGGTTGAGGTTGGAGGTTTGAACGATGATACATGCCGTTGCTAATTAACAATGACATTACCTTTCGTTCGGGAATTTCAAAACCCAGGTCGTGGGATTTTACTAGTTTCAAAAAAAAATTATGCCCGTCTTTTGCGGTTAATTTGAAACCGTCAGAATGATAACCGCTTCCAATTTTCTCTATCCCAACAATCTCGATTGTTTTGTTGAGTTTTTGAGCAATCAGCTTAGAGATTTTAAGTAAATCAATATCATTCACAAAACCATCATGCCACAAAAATTTAATAGCCACAATCATTTTTTTAAAATTAGAGCGAGGACGGCTCGGCATCCATCTGCTCATAATCTCCTGCTCCTGCTGAGCTGTCGGAGCGAAATCCCGCCTCCCGCGCGAGAGGGCGGAGCTTGGATCCAGAAGATGGGCCAAGACTTTTTTGATTCTGGATTCCTGCCGGAGTTTACCCCGCACTTGATGCGGGGCAGGAATGACAAAAATTTTTACGCTTCAAACAGCTCAAAAGTTCTTTTGATTGTATCTTCCAGTTTAAAGCGCGATTGAATGGCGAGACGTGCGGCTTGGCTAAGTCGTGAGCTTTTTTCGGGATCTTTAATTAAAGTTTTTATCGTCTCAATGAGCACCTTCGGGTCATTTGGTGGAATCACAACGCCTGCATCATTCTCAAGCATCCACCGGCATGCGCCGACATCTGTCGCGACGCACGGCAGACTGGCGGCCATTGCTTCCAAGAGCGCCCAGGGCATTCCTTCTTTTGAAGAGGGAAGGCAGAAAATATCAAAAGCTTTCAGTAAAGCGCCGACATTATTGCGCCTGCCTATCAAATGGACGCTTTTTTCAAGCCCGAATTTTTTTATGATATCAACAATTCGTACGCGCTCCGAACCGTCTCCGATTATCACAACTTCGAGATTCGGATCGGCTCGTAAAAGTGGCGCGAGCGCTTCCAGATACCAAGGCAAATTTTTAGCCGGATAAAAATTCGCCGTTGTGCCGATGACGATTTTATTTTCATCCAAACCAAGCGCCTGTCGTGCCGCGCTTTTAGATAACGCTGCCACATCAAAAGAAATCAGATCTATTCCGTTCGG
>JAHJFW010000106.1 GCA_018824765.1 Patescibacteria group bacterium | reverse complement strand
GCGGCTCGCGCGACCGGCGCGGTTGCAGGTTTTGCCGGCGGTAGGGCTTTTGAGGCAATTGATCGCCGCGCCGATATTCGAGGGAGAGTCGGCAGGTTGGGCATGCGTGCGGTTCCGTTCGGCGTCGGTCGGGAGAAATTTGCAACTTTGGCAGGCCATGCCGGCAGGCAAAAGGCCAAGTCTGAAGCGCGCGCCGTAAAAGCCAGAAAAGGTTTGAGCGCGGAAGACCAGCTTAGGTATCTGGAAGCGCAGGGCAAATCGAGAAATGTGCATGAACGCAATGCCGCGGCCAGCGGCAAGGCGCAATTTGCAACTTCCGGATTCGGAATGAAGGGCTTGGTTAAGCGCGAGGAAGCGAAGTTGGCCGGGCGCACGGATTTGACCGACGAAAAGAAGAAAGCGCTGGCACAGTTCATGGCCGAGCGCCAAGCCGCGCAATTCATTAAAGCCGGTAAAACCGCCGCAGAAAGCACGGGTGATGATGCCGCTGTGGAAAAATTGAGCGAAGCAGTTAAGAAAAATCCGGCATTGGCAGCTGATTTGGGAGAACTGGGTGAAATCGCGACAGGCAGGGTGGAGGATGAGAAGGATTATCTTAAAACAAAAGGCCATTCTGTATTTCAGGATGCCGGTTCGGCTTTTGCGCATATGCAGGCCGCAGGCGTATTCAATGAGGACGGAAGCGAGAATAAGGGCTCGGAGGGATATCGGATCTTGCAAGAAAAGGGCGGCCGCCGCTGGGAGTATGTGCAGGAGCATTTAAAGCGTCCGCTTGCAGAGAGGAAGAAGATGCTGGACGCAATGAAGTCAGGAGCGAGCGATGAGCAGAAAAAGGCGGCAGATGCCGCGCGTTGGCGCGTTGGCATGGGCGCGGATGGAAAAGCTTTCAGCGTTAATTTGGCGCAAGCCGCGCCTCCTCCTCCGCCGCCAAAACCGGTCAAGGTTGAAGTTGCGGCAGCGCTTGGCAAAAAAGAAAAGATTGCAGAAGCTAAAGCAAGAGCCATAGCTGTGCCGCGGGGCAGTGATGATGCGGTTGCGGCCAGAGGCGATATGGTCAAGGCTGGTGCGGCTTTGGCCGCGGCTTTTCCAATGGCTGCTGGCGGAGCTTTTGATAATGATGAAAGTAGGGATGAATATAAGAAATTTGTCGGCAACATGAATTCCAATTTTGCCGAGGGGAAGGCGGACGATCTTGACTGGGTCGCAAATTTAGATACTGACAGCTTGCTGGCAAATGCCGGCGGCAATAATGAAGCGCGTGCTGAAATGATAGCTGGTTTGGATCCGCAAGCCATTCAGGCCGCTTACACAACTGCTACGTCTGAAGGTAGGGATGATGTGAAGATTAAACTCGGACAGATGGTTGATGCTTTTGAGAATGAATCAAGGCGGCTGGAAAAGGAGCTCAAGAAAGCCAAGGTGAGCACAGAAGATGTTGCCGGCGCTTTGGCGCATCCGGGCTCCGAGCAAGCAGAGTCACTGATAAAACAGATGGCCGGCGCCGGAATTAAAAATCCTGAACAGGTGATGAAATCTTTAGATAAAGGTTGGAAGATGCGCGGTGATTTTGGTTTTAGGGCCATGCGCAGCGGCGTTGCCAGAAGGGCGGCCACAGCCGGCCGTAGGGCCGCTAAGGCAACGGGTAGAGGAGGGGTTGCCACCGGCCAATTCGCAAAGACCCAGGCTACCGCTGCCGGCGCCGGGTTGAAGGAAGCGGCGGCTGCAACAAAGAAAGAGTTTAAGGAAGTGGCTGTCGCGGCAAAGGCAGGGATTACAGGGGCGGTAACCGCAACCGGCGGCGCGATCAAGGCTGCACCGGGCAAATTAAACGCTTTTAGGGCAAGAAGAGAAGCGACAAAATTAGAAAAAGGACTTCCGGAATTTGAGAGAAAGCTGGAGGCGAAAGTTATTGCCGCCGAGCAAAAGAAAGCCGAAGAAGAAGCTAAAAAAGCGTCTCAAGATGCAACGAAAACATAGATATGCCGATTTCCAGCCAGCCTTCGGCACAAAATACCAATGAACCCGAAAAAAAAGTTGCAGCCAATGCCGCTTCTTCGGCTACTGCCATAAATCAGGACGAAGGAGCGGAAGTGGGAGAAGAAACAACCGAGCCGGTTGTTTTGTCGCCGTTGATGACGCGTTTTATAATGTCATCCTTTTATAAGGATTCTGCGGGCAGGATACAAAAAGAATTTGATTTGAAAGAGGAAGACTTTTTTTTCATTTGCGATTTGGAGCGCATGGTAATGGCGGGGGAGATTGATTTAGAGGCGTTTTTGGTTTCGTTAGAGGAGGAATTTGAAGATAAATTAAGTGACGCGCAACGCGACAAGTTGTATGCCAAACTGCTGGCCGAGCATTTTGTGCCGCTGGGCGAGCTTGTTTCTCCGACAGCTGTTGAGGTTGCGCAGGGGGAAGGGCTGAAGCTGACAGAAATCCCGAGTTACCGCGTTTACATCAAACCGCTTTCGTATTCCGGCGCTGCGGCTGAAATCGCGAAAGCCATTGGCTTGAGTTTGATGAATGATATTGTGCGCCAGAGAATGCGCGATTTGGTCATCAGCCAAGTCAAAGGCATCCGCAAGGATTTTGAGGTAAAAGATCTTTTGATGCGCAAAACTGAATTTGGCGGACTGGGCATAGATTCGGCAGCAGCGGAAAAAGCATTGGCGGCAATCGGCGATATTTTAGGCAGGGCCGAGGTTTTGTCCGAGGAAGAATATGAGAAATGGCTGTCAAAGGAATCAACGGCAAAGTCTGAAAAAGCAGAGTCTGCCGCTGCTGAAGAAGCTAAAAAAACAGAAGAGGAAAAGGTCAGTTTGAAAACCGAAGTTCCCGAAGCCTCTAAAAAAGCAATGACCGCTTTGGAAAAAGCCGTGGAAGAAACCTTTGCGCGCATTGAATACCGCCCGCCGAGCGATTATCTTGTCAGGCGTTTGCGCAATGCGGTTTCCTCGCGTTTGCGCGATGTGCGCAGCGCACTTGAATTTAAACTGCTTTTAACGCGCGATTCAAAAGTAGGCGGCATGAAATTAGATGATGCCCAAGCTGATTTTATCGCCAAGCAGGTGGAGGCAAGTTATGCCGAGTTCCACGATGCGATTTTGCAGGAGGAAAAAGGCCGGCTTGAAAAGCAAATCGGCGAACAGGAGCGTAAGATTGAGGACCGTAAAAAGCGCGAGGCTGAAGAGCGCGCCAAATGGTTTGAGGAAAAATTAAGGTCGCGCAAGGCCGAAACGAAAAAAGGCGAAGCTGCATTCAAAGAAATGACAGAAGCTGGCCCGTCAGCGCAATTGATGAACAAAGAGAGGCGGGCGGAAAATGAGAAGTTCGGCCATTTGGTACATCCGTCTCAAGCCGGAGCTACGCAAAGCGTGCCGGAGTTGCAGCTTCCTTCAGGTTCTGCGCCAACGGCGAAAATTCCGGCAAAACAATCTGC
>JAHJFW010000105.1 GCA_018824765.1 Patescibacteria group bacterium | reverse complement strand
GTCGGCAATTTCGGCCAAATGCAGTGGTCAATGGCCACGATTGCCGCGCTTGTCCTGTTTTATCTGGTCGTGGTCAACGTGGTAAAAGGCACTTCCAAACTTTACAATTTGATTTTCGCCTTTTTGCTTTCTTCGCTCGCAGTCGGGCTGTACGGCGTATTTCAGATGTTCGGCATTTATCTTTTCGGTTGGGCGTGGGATTTCAGCAAAGCCAATACTTTCAACACCGTCGGCACCATCAACTCGTTTGGAGTCTATATGGTCCTGCCTTTGGTTTTGGCCGCATCGCTTAAAGTTTTGGGATGTAAGGACAATGTTTGCGTCTTAGGCAAAGGCGGCAAACCGAGCTTGTGGGCCAACATAATTGTCTGGGCGACTTTGGCAGTTTCTACTCTGGTGGCAATCATTGTTGATTTTTGGGTGGTTTGGGCGGCCATACTGTTTGGAACCGCGCTTTTGGTTTTAATTCCGGTGTTGCGCACGCGGACCGTTGAAAAATCATTAAAACTGATCGTGCCTTCTGCGCTTGTTGTGCTATCGGTCGTATTACTGCTTTTCCGCACGCCTATCAATTTGCAACTTCCGGCTGAAGTTTCACCTTCATCATCAGCCTCTTGGAATATCGCGCGCCAGGTCCTTCAAGAAAAGCCGCTTTTCGGTTCCGGTCCGGGCACGTGGATTTTCGATTATTCCAAATACCGCAGTGTGGGCGTAAACTTGTCGCAATTTTGGACCATTCGATTTGAGCGCGGCATTTCGACTTTCCTGACCTTGCTTGCAACAATCGGTCTGGTCGGCATGGCGCTCTGGCTTATCCTGGTTTTGTCTGGCGTTGTAAAGAGCGCGAAGCATCTGCTGTTCGAGCGCAATGATGATACATGGCAGGCGTATCTGACGGTCTTTGCCGCTTGGGCCACCGCTGTATTTATAGCTTTCTTCTATAATTACAACTTCACCCACCACTTTATTTTCTGGTTCTTCCTGGCGCTGTTGGGATCTTTGGTGGCTTCGGGCACCATGACGTGGGACGCGCGAAAATCAGTTGCCAGCTCATCTATTTTGTCGCTCGTGTTCCTGATTCTGTGCGTGGTTGGAGTTTCAATGGTTTGGCTGTCCACGCAGCGTTTGGTGGCTGATGCAGAATATGCGCAGGCAGTGCAATCCTTCCGCAACGGCAAGCCTATTGATGATTCGATTACGGCTTTGAATTCGGCCGCGGCATTAAACCGATGGAATGACGTGTATTACCGAAACCTGTCCCAAGCCTATTTGATCAGGGCGAGCCAGGAAATGCAGTTGCCGGCGGATCAGGATCGCGCCAATAAAGTTAATGCTTCGGTTACTATGTCTGTTGATCAGGCTAAACATGCCGCGGATATGTCTCCTGCAAACGTTGATAACTGGGCTAACTTCGCCGTTATTTTGCAGTCGATCGCATCATTTACGCGTGGCGCTGATGAACGGGCGATTGAATTATTCGGGGAGGCTTTGAAGCGCGAGCCGAATAATCCCACGTTTATCAACGAGATCGGGAAATTGCACGTTTTACGTTCCGATGCATATCGCCAATTATTGCAGTCTGAAGATGAAGCGGTTAAAAAAGATGCGCAGGACAATATCAAGAATGAGTTGGATAAGGCGGCAGAGGCGTTGAACCAGTCCATACAAATGAAACAGGATTTTGCAGCCGCCCATTACAATCTTGGTTTGGTGTATGAGCGTCAGGGCCGCATCCAGGATGCAATCGTGAAGTTGGAACAGGTTTTACAGACAGATACGCGCAATATCGGAGTAGCATTCCAGTTGGCGATTTTGTACTACCGAAACAATGAGAAGGATAAGTCACTCGACATGTTTGAGCAGATCGTTACGTTGGAGCCGGGTTATGCGAATGCGCGCTGGTATTTGTCGGCGATCTACGAAGAACGCGGCCGGTATGACAGCGCAATTGCACAAGTTGAAAAAGTTGCGGAATCCAATCCGAATGATCAGTTGGTGCAGGAGCGTCTGCAATATCTGATTGATCTGCGCGACAAGAAGTCAAAACCAGCGGTTGCTCCGTTGCCAGAACCGGTGAAAGAAGAGATAAGCGGTCCCTCCGAGCAGAACGAGGTGAAGCAGCCGTGAGAAAAGTAGATGTCAAAGTCTTGGCTGGATAACCTGTGGCGGCGGTTTCTTAAGAAGCCGCCGCTTTCGGGTTGTTTTGATCCGGCTGTTTTTGAGAGGTTGTGCTTGGAAAACCCGCAGGCTGCAATTGAAGCTTTACAGTGCGAACAGCGTGATTTGGCCGCGCAGTTTGAGGCGACCTGTTTGGCGTATCAGGATAGGCTGAATGATTTGGCGTTGAAATTGAATGATTTGGAACCCAAAGAATTGAGGCGCGAATCCAAAGCCCTGCGTGAAGCGCAGGATTCAATCCGTAAAAATTTACGCCGCCTTGAGGCCTCGATGATGAATGCGGCCGAGCTGGAAAGGGAATTGAAAGAGTGGTCGGCGCGGCAGGATGAAAGCGGTCCGCGGCATGCAGACCATCCGGATGTGCGAGCGGAGATTTTGAGAAGTGAATTGGCGGTGCGGAGCCGCAAGATTGCATTGAGAGCTATTGCGCCGGAAGAGTCGCCGTTTGCAGGCGCAAAAGTTCACAGTTCCCAGTTCTCAATGCCCAGCGGTGATGTGAAAGCTGAAAATGAGGCGGAGCTCGTTGAAGAAAAGGATGCTGAATTGCCGGAGCCGGATGTCGTGCATTTAATTGAGGCGATTCGGCAGGGTACGCGCGAAGCAGAGCGGTGGCACGAAGTTATGTCGCCGGACGCGGAAGCCTTGGAGCAGGTTAAGCAAATGAAAAGTCTGCACGCGGCATTAAAACAGAAGGATAGAAAAGATGGGATTCGCCGCGATCGGATAGAAATGGCCGTGCGCATGCGCAGGTGACCGTAATTGACGACCCATGCGTTCCATGGCATCCTCTGAGCGTTTTTAGTGCGAGTATTTAATGGGCCCTTAGCTCAGCTGGTAGAGCGCTTCCATGGCATGGAAGAGGTCAAGAGTTCGAGCCTCTTAGGGTCCACCATCATAAAACCCCTTGCCGGGGTTTTATGTTTTCAAAGCCCTACCAGATTCTATTGGAGGAGTACCCTTATTGCTATCGGACAGGTCAAGAGTTCGAGCATCTTAGGGAACATCACCCCAAAAATCCGTTTTTCAGCGGATTTTTGAAATGCTACAGAGTGTATGTGCGAAAACAAAGCAGAAATTTTCCATGCCGCTTTTATCCACATGTTGATAATTTAAACTTTTTTTCTTCATTGAGCCAAATTATCCAATCGCTGCTACGCTATTGACGCGATCGTTAAAATTGTGTAGCGGTAGATGTATGGGACGGAGGCTTTCAAAAATGACTTGGGCGGTGCTGGATGCCATGGCAGACGGGATCGAGATTTTGGAATACTCGGTTTATAAACCGAGCGCGTTGATGCGCTATGGGTATCCGTTTATCAAGGAGGTGGAGGCTGAGCAAGCAAGGCGGCAGATGGCGAAAGCCGTGTGGACACTGAAGCGGAAAAGATATATTGAGGAAAGAAAAGAGTTACAGGGTCGCGCGTATCGGTTGACTGAATTGGGAGAGAGGTTCCTGCGCGGAGAAGAATCCGTTGCCGTCGGCCCACCGGCATTGCCATCGAACACATACCTCATAGTTTCCTTTGATATTCCGGAACAGCACAAGTGTGCTCGTCAGAGTTTTCGCCGCGTTCTAAAAGCGTTGGGATTTCGTCGGCAGCATTTGAGCGTGTGGATTTCTGAGATAGATTGGACATCTCAGCTTGAGAAAATTCTTGTGGATTTAAAAGTGAAAAATTGGGTGGCGCTTGTGAAGGGTGAAATTATTTTTCCAGAGCCGTCGTCGTTGACGATTAATTCATAAAATATGTTTTTTTCCAATAGATATTCCTTTTTGATGCGATCGCGTCAATTTGGGAATAGGCCGTTTTCTGCAGGTTTTTTTGTGACATATGCAGTTTTTTAATGATAGAAATAGCAAATTTGCCATGTCACTGTTCATTGCGCATGTTTTGACTCCTCAGTCGATTTTAAGATAGCCTGTAGCAAACGTATGCCGCTCCAAATCGGAATCGTGGGACTGCCGAATGTCGGGAAATCGACGCTTTTTCAAGCTATCACTAAAAAACAAGTTGATTGCGCAAATTTCCCTTTTTGTACCATTGATCCGAATGTCGGCGTGGTTGAAGTGCCTGATGAGCGGCTGGCAAAACTGGCGGAGATTTCAAAATCAGGCCGCATCGTGCCGACGGCCATCGAGTTTGTGGATATTGCAGGACTGGTGAAGGGTGCCGCCGAGGGGCAGGGTTTGGGAAATGCTTTTTTGTCACATATCCGCGAGTGCGATGCAATTGCGCAGGTCCTGCGCGCTTTTCAGGATGAGCAGGTTTTGCATGTTGACGGGACGATTGACCCCCTGCGCGACGCAGAAACAATCGGCATTGAATTGGCGCTTGCTGATCTTGAAAGCGTTACCAAACATCTCGCTAATATCGAACGCCGGCTGAAAGGCGGAGTTTCAAAGGAGTTGCAGGAGGAGCAGTCGGTTTTTATCCGAGCAAAAGAAATATTGGAACAGTGGAAGGCTTTGCGCGAGGAAGACTGGTCGGATGAAGAATTGCATTTGATGAAAAGCGCCGCGCTCTTAACTCTGAAACCCATGATGTATGTCGTTAATGTTAGCGAAGAGCAAATGCAGGACGGTTCATGGGAGAAGGAGATTGCGCCATTACGGCAAAAGCGCGACTCCCGTCTTGTCCCGATTTGCGTGAAGATGGAGGCGGAACTCGCATCTTTGCCGGAGGGCGACCGCGATGAGTATTTAAAGAGCATCGGGCAAAACGCGTCTGGTTTGGATCGGCTGATAGTCGAGGCTTATGATCTTTTGGGCCTTATCACTTTTCTTACTTCCGGTGAAATGGAAACGCGCGCGTGGACAGTGGTGAAAGGTACGAAAGCTCCGCAGGCAGCCGGGGTTATTCATAGCGATTTTGAAAAGAATTTTATCCGCGTGGAGGTTACGAAGTGGCAGGATTTTGTGGAATATGGCGGAGAGGCGCGATGCCGAGAAAAGGGTTTGGTGCGGATTGAGGGGAAGGAATATGTGATGCAGGACGGTGATGTGTGTTATTTTAGGGTGGGGTAGGGAAGTACTGAGTCTGAAGTCCTACGTCCTAGGTCCTAAGTCCTAAGTCCTCAGTCAAGGATATTTATGTCTCAAAAAATCAGAAAAGTAGTCATTCCGGTTGCAGGTTATGGCACGCGGTTTTTGCCGGCGACAAAAG
>JAHJFW010000104.1 GCA_018824765.1 Patescibacteria group bacterium | reverse complement strand
TTCGCTGTCTGCGACGGCAAGGAGCACGGACCGTATGACAGGGTCCTGGATCTCCAGCTCATCGACGGCAAGCTGCTCTGCGGCGCAAGACGATACGTTGAGTGGTGCGTGGTCTGCGACGGCAAAGAGTACGGACCATATGATCATCTTTATCCCAACCTCAATAATGACGCGCCGTTCTACAGCGCAGAGCGCGACGGGAAGTGGTTCGTGGTCTACGGCGGCAAAGAGCATGGACTCTATCACGAAGTTGACGATAGCTTTAATATCCAGCTCGTAAACGGCACGCTTCTCTACGTCGCAGAGCGAGAAGGGAATCACTTCGTGGTCTGTGATGGCAAAGAGGAGTACGGACGGTATTGCTATATCAGAGATCTCCAGCTCGTAAACGGCACGCTTCTCTACGTCGCAAAGCGAGATTGGAAGTGGTTCGTGGTCTGCGACGGTAAAGAGTACGGACCATATGATCATCTTTTGTATCCTGAGCTCGACAATGGTGCGCTGCTCTACAGCGCAGATCGTGACGGGAAATTCTTCGTGGTCTGCGACGGGCGTGAGCACGGATCGTATGACGATGTCAGGTACCCTCAGCTCGTCAACGGCACACTTCTCTACAGCGCACAGCGAGAGGGGAAGTGGTTCGTGGTCTGCGACGGTAAAGAGTACGGATCGTATGACGATGTCAGTTACCCTCAGCTCGTCAACGGCACACTTCTCTACAGCGCACAGCGAGATGGGAAGTGGTTCGTAGTCTGCGACGGTAAAGAGCACGGATCGTATGACGTCGTCGGGAACCTCCACCTCGTCGGCGGCGGGCCTCTCTATTGGGCGAAGCGCGACAGGAAGGAGTTCGTGATCTGCGACGGCAAGGAGCACGGACCGTATGACGGGGTTTGGGATCTCCGGCTCATCGACGGCAAGCTCCTCTACGGCGCAGAGCGCGACGGGAAGCGATTCGCGGTTTGCGGAGATTTCGAATCGCCGCAGTTCGAATACATGTTGTCTATCCTCGTCAAGGACGGCACCGTCTCCATCGCCGGCATGCGAGGCCGAAAGATCTTCCTCGTCACGCTCGAGCTTCCCTAGCAAGAGTAGGACGGTCTTTTCGCAAAGCGCATCTCGCTCGAGGTGCGCTTTTTTTATTGCGAGATTTTTTTTGGGGTTAAGGAGATTGTCAAAAGAGGGAAGATCAGGCAGTATGGGTTGTACTCATGCAACAATCAAACATCAGAAATTTTTGCATAATTGCACATATAGATCACGGCAAATCCACTTTAGCGGATCGTCTTTTGGAAGTTACAGGGACGGTTGAAAAGCGGAAGATGAAAGAACAATTGCTTGATACAATGGATCTCGAGCGCGAGAGGGGGATTACCATCAAGCTTCAGCCGGCGAGGATGAAGTATGTTTGCGATGGGACAGAGTATCAGCTTAATTTGATCGATACGCCCGGACACGTGGATTTTGGATATGAGGTATCGCGATCTCTTGCGGCTGTCGAAGGCGCTCTTTTGCTTGTGGATGCGACGCAGGGCGTGCAGGCGCAGACCATTGCGAATCTATATCTCGCCATCGAACAAAATCTCTCAATCATTCCGATATTGAACAAAATCGACTTGCCGAATGCGGAAGTCGAGCGGCGCGCGGAAGAATTGATGCGGCTTATCGGATGTAAGCGCGAAGAAATCATTTTGGCTTCCGGAAAAACCGGAGAAGGCGTTGATGATATTTTGCGGCGTATCGTTTCGGACGTTCCCGCGCCGCGAGGGGAATTCGACAAGCCGTTTCGAGCTTTGATTTTTGATTCCAAATATGACGGGTATAAGGGAGTGGTCGCGTATGTTCGGGTTGTCGACGGAACGGTTTTGAAAAACGACAAGATCAGGTTTTTAGCGACCGCCGCAGACGGGGATGTTCTTGATACGGGTTATCTAAATCCCGGATATGTGGCTGCCGATAGTTTGAGCGCCGGAGAGATCGGATATGTCGTGACCGGATTGAAGGACATATCGGCGGTGCGGGTTGGGGATACGGTAGCAAAAAGTTCTCAGTTCTCAGTTCTCAGTTCAGAGCAGTTGGTTAAACCGTTGCCGGGGTATAAAGAGGTGAAGCCCATGGTGTACGCCGGGATTTTTCCGCGCGAGGGAAATGAATACGAGCGCCTGCGCGATGCCGTGATGAAATTGCGTTTGTCAGATGCGGCTTTGACTGCCGAGCCTGAGCATTCTGTCGCGCTCGGTTTCGGCTTCCGATGCGGCCTGCTCGGTATGCTGCACCTTGAGATTGTGCAAGAGCGGTTGAGCCGCGAACATGGCATGGAAGTAGTGGTGACAACGCCGTCGGTTGCGTATGAAGTAACGCGGACTGACGGTGAGGAAGAAGTGATAAAATCGCCGCTCGCGTTTCCAGAACCGTCGCGGCTCAAAGAGGCGCGCGAGCCATGGGTTGCAGTGGACATCGTGTGCCCGTCCGAGTATATGGGCAACGTGATGAAGCTGGTGCAGGAGCGGCGCGGAGAATTCAAAACCACGGACTACTTCGATCCCACGCGCGCGGTTTTGCATTATGATATGCCGCTTTCGTCGGTGATCGTGGATTTTCACGATAAATTGAAGAGCGTGACCGCCGGTTACGCGTCATTGAATTACGAGCTGATCGGCTACCGGCCTGCGCCGATCGTGCGCATGGATATCATGGTGGCCGAAGAGGCGGTGCCTGCGTTCGCGACTTTGATTCATACCGATGAAGCATACCGACGCGGCAAAGAGATCGTGGAGACTTTGAAAGAAACATTGCCGAGACAGCAGTTCGTGGTAAAATTGCAAGCGGCGGTCGGCTCAAAGATTATCGCGTCCGAACGGCTGTCGGCTTTTCGCAAAGACGTTACAGGCTATCTATACGGCGGAGATGTCACGCGGAAAATGAAACTTCTGGAAAAACAGAAGAAGGGTAAGAAGCGTATGCTTGCGCACGGCAAGGGCGCCGTTGAAATACCGCCGGACGCGTTTATCAAGGTGCTGAAGCGCAGGGGGTAGGAGATTGTGGATAAGGTACCAGGTACGTACCTGGTACGTACCTGGTACTCAAGAGCGTTTTCGCTGCTGAAAAATTGAAGATTTTTAAGTAGCGCCGTTAATATGTGGCGCGTGTTTTATTAAGAGTGGCTTGATAGACGAAGCGTGCTTGGTTGTTTTTAGTCGGAAACTCAAACAAAGGGTCGGGATCCACAAGATCATTTTCTTCGCCGAAAGCATAAAATCTATAACTAGACCACTGCCACGTTTCTGGACGAACTATCAAACCAGCTCGGACAGGGTTCATTTCAATATAGTTACCGCATGATAAAAGTTGCGCATCGTTTTTGATTTCAACGTTTTTAAAACGCCCTTGCCAGACGTGACCAATAAAATTGTATTTTTTGCAGAAATATCTGGCGTAGTTCATTTGTATCGCGTGCATAATATGGGAGAGTTTGTCGCTATTCGGTTTAAGCAACAGGTGAACGTGATTTGGCATTAAAACAAAGTGATATAGATAGAAATTATATAAACTTTTCGTTTGTAGCAAAATATAAAGATATGTTTTGTAATCATTTTCATCATGAAATATCAAAGATTTGTTGTTTCCTCTGCCGATAATATGATAAGTACCATTCGGGTCAAAAGTTCGTGCAGTTCTTGGCATATAGTTATTTTCTTATTTGTGTAAATGAAGTCTATATAATATAGCTTCCAAATTTTTGCAGGGTTGTCAAGGGGAATATGTGAATAAAATGTGAATAACGTACCAGGTACGTACCAGGTACGTGCCTGGTACGTTGTTGGGGGGGGGTGTAAAAGATTGGCTGGCACCTCGTTTTTTTACGCTTTTCACAAACCGGTGTATTCTGATAGTCATGAACCACAAAAGAAAGCAACAGATTTGGAAATGGTTTGTTAGTTTTATTGCGATCGCCATGGTTTTGGCGTTGTTTTTGCCATTTTTGAATTAGGATCAAGAAATTTTGTCATCCGTGTGCGCGCATGCAAAGATTTGGCGCATGAAGAAACGATGGCGTGTTTTTATTCCGGAGAAAAAAATTGACCAGTCTCTGTTTCCGGAATTGCACGAAGTTGCAAACGTGCTTTTGGCGAAGCGCGGCATCACACAACCGGAAGAAGCAAAAGCGTTTTTGCGGCCGGATTGGGAAAGCGGCATACATGACCCGTTTTTGTTTTCCGGAATGTGCGCCGCGGTATCGCGCGTATTCGCGGCGCTTGAAGCCGGTGAGCGCATCACTGTACACGGCGACTATGACGCCGACGGAGTTGCCGGCTCAACAGTTGTCATCATGGCGCTGCGGGAAATTGAGAAGAAGTGCTCAGTGCTCAGTACTCAGTACTCAGTCGTGACTGGAACTGGGAACTGTGGACTAAGCACTGAGAACTCATTTATTGATTCTTACATACCCCATCGCGATAAAGAGGGATACGGGCTTAGCGAGGCCACGGTTGAATTATTGAAAGAGCGGGGCACGCAGTTGCTGATCATGGTGGATTGCGGGATTGCTAATGTTAAAGAAGTTGCGGCGGCGCGCGCCTCCGGCATGGATGTTGTCATACTCGACCATCATCGGTTCGGCGAAGAACTGCCCGATGGCCACTGCATACATCCGGGACTGCCTGATGAAAAATACCCTTTCAAATATTTGGCGGCTGTCGGAGTCAGTTGGAAATTCGCATGCGCCTTGCTTCATGCGGCGCGTGAACACGGAATCAGTATTCCAGTCGGTTGGGAAAAATGGCTGCTTGATCTCGTTGCCATCGCGACCGTAACTGATATGGTGCCTCTCTTAGGGGAGAACCGCGTGTTGTTGAAATACGGGTTGATTGTTTTGAATAAAACAAGACGCGCCGGATTGCGGCATTTGGCGCGTGTAGCCGGATGCGAGATAGAGAAGGCGGACAGCACGTCCATCGGATTCGCGCTTGGTCCGAGGATAAACGCGGCTGGTAGGATGGAGCATGCCGAATTGGCGCTACGCTTGCTGCTTGCGGAAAGTGATGAAGAAGCGGCAATGCTTGCAGGAACGGTTGATGAGCATAATCGTGCAAGGCAAAAAAGCGTTGAGAAAATGATGATGGATGCGCAGGTGTTTTTGGCCGAGTCCGAGGGTTGCAACGTCCTTGTGTTGTGGAAAGAGACATGGAAACCGGCGCTTGTCGGCCTTGTCGCCGGAAAGATGCTGGAACGGACCGGAAAGCCGTGCGTTGCATTCGGAAAACACGGAGAAACGTGGGTCGGATCGGGTCGGTCTTCTGATAGCTACAACATTACGGAAGCGATGCAAAGGGCCGGTGAGGGTATTTTGACCAGAATCGGCGGACATGCGCAGGCGTGCGGTTTTTCGTTTTTGCGAGACGATGCAGTAGAAGAACTGGCGGAGCGCCTGCGGCGGGATGCGCAAGAGCGCTTACAACCGGATGATTTACTGCCGACATTGGACATTGATGCGGAGATCGCGCTTGATGATGTGGATTGGCGTTTAGTCGAAACTGTTCGCGCCTTTGAACCGTTCGGCGTCGGAAATCAACGCCCGCTTTTCCTGACCAAGAATCTTGAAGTGGTCGAACGGTCGTTGGTCGGCTCGGCTTCAAAACATATACGTTGCGCGCTCCGATCGCCGTCAGGAAAGGTCCAGCGTTTTATAGCTTTTAATTTCGGTGATCGTCTGGAAGAAATGTCGCTCGGCAGCCGCATTTCCGTGGTGTATGATGTCGGTGTGAATGAATGGAATGGCCGAAAAGAAATCCAGTGCAAGCTGGCGGATTTTGCGCAAAATTAACGGGATTTTATATGCTAAAACTCATCATCCACACAGACGGAGGTGCGCGCGGGAATCCGGGGCCCGCCGGTATCGGTGTCGTGATACATGACGCTACGACAGACGAACTTCTCGAGGAGCATTCGAAGTTTTTAGGCAAGACCACAAATAACCAAGCTGAATATCAGGCGGTTATTTTGGGTTTGCATCGGGCAGTGAAACTCGGAGCGTCCGAAGTCGAAATAGTTACGGACAGCGAATTGCTCGTAAAGCAGGCTACGGGCGAGTATCGCGTTAAAAATCCGGATCTGGCCAAACGGTTTTTGGAAATGAAAAACCTTTGCACGCAGATCGGCCGTTGCCGTTTCCGCCATGTCCGTCGAGAGATGAACAAGCGCGCGGATTTTTTATCAAATGTAGCGATGGATGAAGGGATGGGGAAGGGCTGAAGTTAGAATCTGGAATCTAGACATGTGGAAAATGACTGAATCTGAATGACGAATGAAGTAATAAGTAAGAAGATTTTTGGCTTCGCCGTCCGTTGCATTTATGGTAATCTACTAACATATGCCTGAAGTAATTTCATGTAAAACAATTGATAATATAAAAATCACCGGCGATTGGGTTGCTGCGCCAACTACTTTTGGGGCGGTTATTTTATTGCACATGATGCCGGCGGATCGGAAATCATGGGCGGCATTTCAGGTCATGCTGGCTAAACAGGGATTGGCGTCTCTCGCGATTGATTTGCGCGGGCACGGCGATAGCGTCGAAAGCGCAGACGGGGCGCGGTATGATTATGAAGTTTTTTCCGATGAAGAGCACCAAAGTTCGATTTTGGACGTTATCGGCGCTTTTGACTGGATAAAACGCCGCGGTTTTAAAGCGGATAAAGTCGCCGTTTGCGGCGCTTCCATTGGTGCGAATTTGGCCCTGCAGTTTTTAGCCGAAGAGCCTGAATTAGCAGGCGCCGCGCTTCTTTCGCCGGGAGCTGATTATCACGGGATTAATGCTCTTGAAGATGTGGAGAAGGTATTGCCGAGTCAAGCGCTTTGGGCAGCGGCCTCAGCAGGGGACGACCAGCCATCTTTTAATACGGCGCAAAAAATGATTGCAGCGGCCGAAAGCGATAAAAAGGAATTCGTTGAATTGAAAAATGCAGGCCATGGAACGGCGATGCTTGAATCTCACCCTGAAACGGCCGCCGCTCTGGCGGATTGGCTTAAAGATGTAATTCAAGGAGGTTAAAATGAATTTCAGCAAGATTTTATGCGTTACAATGGCGGTTTGTGTGTTAATGCCGTTGCCGGTTTTTGGCGCTGAATCCGAACCGCAAACTGTAAAAAACGTAACGCCTTATGCGGTGGGAAAAAATGAATTTGCCGCCGCGTTGGTGATGGATGCGGACAGCGGAAAAATTCTTTACGAATATCAACCCGATAAAATTTGGCCGATGGCATCGCTCACGAAATTGATGACGGCGCTTATCTTTATGGTGCGCCGGCCGGCTTGGACGGAAGTTGTCGCCATGAGCGACGAGGATGAAGTCGGAGGCGGCAGATTACGCGTGAGCACGGGTGCTAAACTGACCGTGCAGGATCTTTTATATTCCGCAATAACTGCAAGCGCGAATAATGCGGCAATGGCTTTGGCGCGCATCAGCGGTCTGGTCATTGATAAATTCGTGGCGGCAATGAATACCCAAGCAAAAGCCATGGGCTTGCGATACACGAAATTTTACGAGCCGTCCGGTATGAATCCTGAAAACGTCAGCACTGCAAGAGAGATAGCCAAACTCGCGTCTTTTGCTTTTAGCGTCAGAAGTATCCGCAGAGTCGCCAGTACAGCTTCATACAGTTTTGAAATCCAAAATACCGGAGAAATAAAAAAGCTGACAAATACCAACGATCTCCTGATTGCGAAAGAGAATGACGATGTTTATGTAACCGGAGGCAAGACGGGATTTTTGTATGAATCAATGTATAATTTGGCAGTCAGAATGAAACCGGCATCAGATGCGGACAACGACCGTTTGTTGATCGTTGTTGTTTTAGGATCGCCGACGCGCGACGCATCTTTTGCGTCGGCTAAAGCTATTGCAAATTGGGCTTGGGACGCGTACGGTTGGCATTGATTTTTTGGACAACTAATATGCCCGGCTTAAAAAAAAGTAAACCCACAGTTTTGGTGGGGATGTCCGGCGGTGTCGATTCAAGTGTTTCAGCGGCGCTTTTACAGCGCCGCGGTTTTAATGTTGTCGGAGGTTTTATCAAAAATTGGTCTGATTCCAAAGATGTCTGGACCGGCGAATGCAATTGGAGCGGCGAACGGCGCGATGCTTTGCGCGTGGCCGCCAAACTCGGCATTCCGCTTTTGACTTTTGATTTTGAAAAAGAATACCGCGCTTTGGTGATGAAGGATTTTTTTCGGACATATAAAAAGGGTGAAACGCCCAATCCGGATATTTTATGCAACCAGTACATTAAATTCGGTTTGTTTTTCAAGATGGCCAAGCGTTTGAAAATGGATTACATCGCGACAGGCCATTATGCGCGCGTGCGGTGGGATTCAAACGGCACGGCGCATTTACTGCGCGGAGCCGATACGGATAAGGACCAGTCATATTTTTTATGCCGGATATCGCAAGAAGCTTTGAACCGCACTTTTTTCCCGATTGGCAATTTGAAAAAAACCGCCGTCCGCAAATTGGCGAAGCAATTCGCTTTACCCGTGGCTGATAAGCCTGACAGCCAAGGCATTTGTTTTGTTGGCAAGCTGGATTTGAAGGATTTTTTGCGCACCAAGATAAAATCAAAACCCGGCGAGATTGTTGATCCGAAAGGCCGCATTATCGGGCGGCATGACGGGCTGGACCGTTACACCATCGGCCAGCGCCACGGATTTGCGGCCAGCGGCGGAACGTCAGCCTGGTATGTGGCGCGCAAAGATTTGCGGAAAAATTGTTTAATTGTTGTGCCGGGCGCACGTCATCCTTGGCTGTATTCCGATTCCGCAGTCGTCAGGGATGTGCATTGGCTCGGAGTCCGGCCGCCAGCTTTTCCTATCAAGGTGCAAGTTCAGATCCGCTACCGCCAAAAGCCGGTATCCGCCATAGTTGCTTCGGATAAATACAAAAACCGAGTAAAGTTGAAATTTACCGAGCCGGTTAAGGCTGCGGCTGCCGGGCAGTCAGCGGTTTTTTATAAAGGACAGGAATGCCTTGGCGGCGGCTTTTTGTGTTAAGCAAGGCGAATACGCGCCGCAGTTTATGTTAAAAACACCCATTTAAATCATAAAAAAAACCGCGACCCTTGATTTTTTCGGCCTTTGCGTGTTTAATACACGCGATTATGATAAAAAATTCGTAGTTTTATGAAAGCAAAATCGCTTTTCAGACTCGAATGGATTTCATTGGTTTATTTGGCGCTATTCGTTCTGGCTGTTTTGTCGCCATCAATCGTTAAGCAGGATTTTTTGTGGATTCAGGAGCGCCATGTGGAAGAGATAATGATTTTTATATTCGGCATCGTAGGCCTGGCGATTTTTTCAATTTATCAAAGGATGATGGAGAAGCATGAGCGCGAACATGAAAATGCGCGCAACGAATGCGACCGCGTCAAGCGCGAACTTGTCGAATCGTATAAATACATCGGTGCGGTCAACCGCAAGATAGAAGTCTTGAAACGTTTGTCAAACCAGACGTCTTTGAGCGTTATGGAGAGCGACCATCTTGCCAAGGACCTGCTTACTTCATTGCTGATGAATGCCGCGGTCAGCACCGGATCCAATACCGCCGTCATCAGATATGTGGAATTGGAGAAATCAAGGACCGAGTTTGAAATCTACCATCACACCGAAGAGAAAAACCATTTTAAAATTTCAAACAAAGAATTGACCAAAGTTCACTATTCCGGCATCTCGCATGCTTTCAGCCGTGCCGAAGACGGCAGGGAGATCTTGGTTGTTCCTTCGGATAAACAGGGCAAGCCGGTAAAAGCTTATCTGCTTTTAGCCGTTGATGCTTCGAACAGGGCCAATTTGGATACGACACTTTTAAAGGTTTTTGCCAATCAGGCTGAATTATTGCGGTATTCGCTGTTGCGAAACGTGAAATCGTCGGTTACGCCAGCGATCGATTTTCAAGACGATGAAATCGAAGAAGTGGCGGTTATCTAGGTCCTAATCTTTTTACAAACTATGTCAGAGAATTCAAATGGTGCGCGCGAAAACAGCATGACCGTGACGGAATTGCGGCAAAAGTTTTTGGATTTTTTCAAGGAAAAGGGCCATATCATAATCCCATCGGCATCGCTATTGCCGGAAAACGATCCCACGGTTTTATTTACAACCGCGGGCATGCATCCTCTTGTACCGTATTTGTTAGGCCATGAACATCCACTGGGGAACAGGTTGGCGAGCGCGCAAAAATGCGTGCGCACTGATGATATCGAAGATGTAGGCGATAACCGCCATCTGACTTTTTTTGAGATGTTGGGTAACTGGTCGCTTGGCGATTATTTCAAGCCCGAAACCGTTGCTTGGTCTTACGAGTTTTTAACTTCCAAAGATTGGCTGGCGATTGATCCGGCGAAGTTGTTTATCAGTGTTTTTGAAGGCGATGAAGACGCGCCGCAGGATGAGGAAACCGCGCAAATCTGGCAATCGAAATTTGAAATGGACGGTTTTGCCGCGGAGATCGGGGTACCGGGGCGGGACAAGCCGGCTGTAGGCAAGAAGGGCGCGCGGATTTATGCATACCCGAAAAAAAACAACTGGTGGGGGCCTGCCGGACAGACCGGGCCGTGCGGGCCGGATACGGAGATGTTTTTTGATACGGGGTTGAAACACGATGCGGCCTTTGGCAAAGTCTGCCATCCGAATTGCGATTGCGGACGATTCGTTGAAATTTGGAATGATGTGTTCATGGAGTATGAAAAAACTGCAGATGGAAAGATTTTGCCCCTTAAACAGAAAAATGTTGACACAGGCATGGGGCTTGAGCGTATGGCCGCTATGCTGCAAGGCCGGTCGAATGTTTTTGAGACAGAGGTTTTTCAGGGGATTTTCAGCGCCTTATCCGTGTTATCCGGAAAGATTTACGGTTATGGCAGTGATATAACTGATCGTTCCTTTCGCATTATCGCGGACCATTTGCGCGCCGCGGTTTTTATCATTGGCGATGAGCGCGGAGTCGCGCCTTCCAACACCGGACAGGGTTATATTGTCAGGCGACTGATCCGCCGCGCCGCGCGCGAAGCTTTGCGGCTGGGCATTAAAGAGCCGATAACGCAGATTATTGCGCAAGTGGTTATCGGAGAGTTTGGCGTCCATTATAGAGAGCTCGAAACCAATCGCGGCAGAATCAGTAAAGAGATGTCGCAAGAGGAGGAGAAATTCGCAAAAACTTTGGAAAAGGGATTGAAAGAATTCGAGGCCATGAGCCGCGATAAGCTGATTTCCGGCAAAGAGGCTTTTGATCTTTTTCAAACTTATGGTTTTCCGCTTGAATTGACAGAAGAGCTGATCGGCGAGCGCGGCGGCAATTTGGATGTGGCCGGCTTTGACGAAGAGTTTAAAAAACATCAGGAATTGTCGCGCACGGCCTCGTCGGGCGCATTTAAGGGCGGGCTGGCAGACCATTCAATTGAGACGACCAAACTGCATACCGCAACCCACCTTTTGCATCGTGCTTTAAAAAATGTTTTGGGCGAGGAGGTGCGCCAAAAAGGCTCGAACATCAATCCCGATCGTTTGCGTTTTGATTTTACAGCTCCGGAGAAAATGACACCCGAACAAATCGCCGCTGTCGAGGATATGGTGAATGACGTAATCCGGCGCGATTTGCCGGTGCATTGTGAAGAGATGACGCCGGAAGAAGCCAAACAGCGCGGCGCCTCGGCTTATTTTGAGGAAAAGTACGGGGATCGTGTAAGCGTTTATTTCATAGGCGACGAAACCGAGCCGTTTTCAGTTGAAATCTGCGGCGGCCCGCATGTGGCGCGGACGGGCGAGTTGGGGTCGTTTAAGATTCTAAAAGAAGAAGCCGTGTCAGCCGGAGTGCGGAGGATCAAGGCCGTTGTGGGCGGAGACGAGGGGCAAGGGTGAGGGCGAAAAAATCAATAAATATGATGCCAACCCTTGAAAACCCCTTCGCAAAAGAGAAACATCCAATCCCCACTGAACCTCCGGAGGTGGGGGAGGTTGAGGAGGCGCTTTTGGGAAAGGAAGAAGCTGATGAGATGCGGAGGAGGATTAAGGCCGTTTTAGGGTAAATATTTTTGACCACTTAGAGCGGATAGTGTATTGTTTTCGTCAAGATTGTATCAAATAAATAATTTCTAATGCCTATTAACTAATGAAGAAACAATTTTTACATTATGTCGCATAAGGGCGAAGGTTCGAACAAGGATTTTATAGTTGTTAAGGGGGTGGTTGAGGAAAATTTGCCCGGCGCCACATTTAAGGTCCGTTTGGATAACGGGCATACGATTTTATGTCATTTATCCGGTAAATTGCGGATGTATAGAATAAGAATTACGCCCGGAGACGAGGTGGAGGTTGAGATGACGCCCTATGATTTGACAAAGGGGCGTATAACTTATAGACTCTAGGCCTGTAAAAAGCCCAAAAACCGGCGCTCCAGCCGGATTACGGGGGAGTTATTCACAGCATGTTTGTCTGAATTCTATAAATCCAGAAGGATGATGTCGGAAAAAAGCTTGATTTAGCGAAAATTTAGAAGGCTTGACAAATGATAAAAAAAGTGAG
Organism: Patescibacteria group bacterium; assembly: GCA_018824765.1. Taxonomy (GTDB): domain Bacteria; phylum Patescibacteriota; class Patescibacteriia; order 2-12-FULL-60-25; family 2-12-FULL-60-25; genus JAHJFW01. The sequence goes on along the minus strand of JAHJFW010000104.1, from coordinate 2,812 downwards.
AAAGGAAAAATTCCAATAAAGTTTCATTTAAATCCAACTTTCCAGCTATGAAAGTTCGCGCTTCAGTCAAGAAAATGTGTCGGGATTGCCAGGTGGTTCGCCGAAAAGGGCGCGTCGTGGTTATTTGCAAAAAGAATCCTAAACATAAGCAACGTCAGGGATAGAGCTAATGGCCGGTAACGGCCAAGTTTACTCCCGGCTGAACTGTCTAAAAAAAATATGGCCCGTATCGCAGGCGTTATACTTCCAAACAACAAGCGCATTGAGATTGCGCTGACTTATATTTATGGCGTAGGACAGACAATAGCGAAAAAGATTATTAAGGAGTCCGGCGTCGACGCTTCTATCAGAGTAAAAGACCTCACTGAAGAGCAGGCGAATAAAATCCGCGAAGTAGTCGAAAAGAGGCATCGCGTTGAAGGGGAATTAAGGCGCGAGGTTTTATCCAATATCAAGCGTTTGAAAGAAATCGGATCCAACCGCGGTTTGCGCCACATTAAGGGTTTGCCTGTACGCGGACAGCGCACCAAGACTAATTCGCGAACCGTGCGTGGAAATGTCCGCCGCACCATGGGATCCGGAAAACGTAAGCTTGAGAAGACCTAATCTATGCAGACAGAAGAACAAAATATCGCAGTCACTGAAGTGGCGCCGGAGGCGACGGCCGAGGATCAGGCCGTAAAAAAAGTCAAAAGTTCCAAAAGCCTGAAAGCCAGACGCAAGGCCAAAGTTGAAAGGCAGGTGGGGCATGGCAAAGCTTATGTCCAGGCGACTTATAACAACACCATTGTTACGTTGACTGATTTGAATGGCAATGCTTTAGCTTGGTCAAGTGCCGGTAGCTCCGGTTTTAAGGGACCAAAGAAAGCCACGCCATATGCCGCTTCTTTGGTTGTCAGGAATGCTTTGGAAAAAGCGTCTAAATACGGATTAAAAGAGGTTAACCTTTTTATCAGGGGCGTTGGTCAGGGGCGTGAAGGCGCGATCAGGGCCTTTAATACGCAAGGCGTAAGCGTGTTGAGCATTAAGGATATCACCCCGATTCCTCATAACGGCTGCCGTCCACCGCGTCCGCGCAGAGTCTAAAAATAACCAATAACCTGAAACCTGAAACCTGAAACCTTGGAGTGCATCAAATTTATGCGAACACTGAAGTTAACTTGTAAACATTGTAGACGGGAGGGCGTATCTTTGTGCGGACGAGCCAAGTGCGCTTTTAACCGTCGTCCGTACGCACCGGGCGTCCACGGCCCCAAAGGAAAAGGCGGCCGCATGACAGACTACGCAAAACAGTTGCGCGAAAAACAGAAAGCCAAGCGTTTATATGGAGTTTCGGAAAAACAGTTTAGCAACTATTTTAAAAAAGCTGTCAGCATGAAAGGCGATTCAGGTGAAAATCTTGTGCGTCTATTGGAAATGCGGCTGGATAATTCGGTTTTCCGTTCCGGTTTTGCCAAAACCCGTGCCGCAGCTCGGCAGGTTGTTTCGCATTCGCACGTTTTCGTTAACGGCAAGAAAACAGATATCGCGTCATTTCAGGTCAAGCCGGGCGATGTTTTGAGAATCAGGGACAATAAGAGGGAGAAGGGATTATGGAAGAATTTGTTGGAAGATTTGAAAAAACAGGAAACGCCTTCGTGGTTGGCGTTGAATCCAGAGGAGATGGAAGCTAAAGTAACCAGCCGCCCGGATGCAGAAGAGCTTAAGCAGGTTGTGTTCGATCCAAAATTAATCATTGAATTTTATTCACGTTAAAGCCCGTGTTCTTTTTAATGTATGGAATCCATTCTTCTCCCATCAAAGATACGCTTTGCCAAAGGCGAGCGTCCTAACGAAAGTGTTTTGACGGTCGAGCCATGTACGCAAGGTTATGGTACGACTATCGGTAATGCTTTGCGCCGAGTCCTTTTAGCATCTTTGCCCGGCGCCGCAGTTACCGCTGTAAAAATCAGAGGCGCTGACCACGAGTTTTCAACAATGCCGCATGTTAAAGAAGATGTGCTTGAAATTATTTTGAATCTCAAGACATTGAGGCTGAAAGTCCATTCGGACGAACCTGTCAAATTGAGCTTGTCGGTCAAAGGCGAGCGGGCGGTTACGGCCGCCGATTTTGAAAAAAATGCCGATGTGGAAATCGTTAATTCTGATTTGGTGATCGCCAATCTGACAGATAAATCAGCTACGCTTGAAATGGAGATTACGGTCGGAAGCGGCCGCGGCTACCGTTCAACCGAGGATCGCGTCAAGGAAAAATTGGAGATCGGAACAATTGCGATTGACGCCTTGTACAGCCCTGTGCTGAATGTTTCATACAAAGTCGTTGATACGCGCGTGGGTGAAAGGACCGATTATGACAAATTGATTTTGACGCTTGAGACGGACGGATCGATTGATGCGCTGGATGCGTGCAAGCGCGGCGTTGATATTTTATTGGACCACTTTAATCTCTTGAAAGATTTGGAATATGAGGCATAGGCGTAAAGGTGTTGTTTTAGGACGCGAGAAAGCTCCGCGGGAAGCCATGCTGCGCAACTTGGCGCAGTCTTTGATTTTGTACGAGCATGTAAATACTACGGTTGCAAAAGCCAAAGCTGTTAAGCCTCTGGTTGAAAAGTTAATTACGGTTGGCCGCGATAAAACCCTTAATTCTCGGCGTAAATTGGCGCGTGTTTTGAGCCTCGAGTCGGCAGTGAACAAGGTTTTGGAAGAGCTCGGACCACGTTACAGCCAACGCGCCGGAGGTTATACGCGCATAATTAAATTGGGACGCAGGGAAGGGGACGGCGCCGAAATCGCCCAAATCCAGTTTGTA
>JAHJFW010000014.1 GCA_018824765.1 Patescibacteria group bacterium | reverse complement strand
ATGACAACCAGCTGTTCCGTTCCCGAAAGGCTTTCGGGCTCAGCTCCGCGATCAGCAAACCGACGCCAATGTATGACACAGCCAACCAGCTGAACCACAACATCGTTAGATTGGGCACTTTTCCCTCAATTTCAAAAGGACGAAAAAACCGTTTCTATTCTATAGAAAATGCCCGGATTGTCAACATGATATAAAAAACCTAGAAAGACCAACTTTGCAAAAGTGTCGGGATAAATTGTAAATTGAATATTTCTCCTTCATTCGTATATTCGTACATTTCGTGTCAATTCGTATTTTCGTAGGTACTAGTCATTCGGCTTTCCTCATTGTCCCCATACCAGCTACCAGCTACCAGATACCAGCTACTTCCCATCACTCACATTCGTATATTCGTACATTTCGTGTAAATTCGTATTTTCGTAGGCACTCATCATTCATCCTTCCTGCTTCTTTTCAAGCCACCCGCTCACCATCTCTACAGCCTCATCCTCGCTGCGCGCCCAATTGATGCGCGGATCGCGCTTGTACCAAGTCTCCTGCCGCTTGGCATAACCATGGACTGAAATCTTACAAGCGGCAATCGCCTGCTCCAGAGTCTTTTCACCCTTTATATATAGACACAAATCACGATAGCCGATCGAAGTCATGGCCGGCGCATCAAGCGGAATTTTTTTCCGAATTATCTCGCGGATCTCATCAATCCAGCCGCGCTCGATCATATCCTCAATCTCATGATCAATCCGCTGGAACAGCACGGCGCGCGGCCATTTCATCCCAATCTGAAAAGCGTCGACAACCGGCCTGCCGACCTTGCGATGTTCTTTCATGGGCTTGCCTGTAAACGTAACCACTTCCAGCGCCCTGATGACGCGGCGCGGATTCTTCAGGTCAACGACTTCAGCCGCCGCCGGATCAAGCTTTAACAACAGCTCGACGAGTTCGTCCAAACTCTTTTTCTCAAAAGCCGCGCGCAAATGAGGCTTGGCTTCGACTTTGGGAAATACAAAATTATCCACCAGAGCCTTCACATATAACCCCGTCCCTCCGACAACGATCGGCAAATGCTTACGCGCAGTAATACCCTTAATGGCCCGAAGCGCGGATTTCCTCCATTCGGCCACGCTTAAAATATGGAATGGCGGCAAAAAATCCATCATGTAATGCGGGATGCCCTGCACCATATATGCGCGCCGCCCTTCATAAATGCCGCGCTTGCCGATGGGCTTGCCCGTTCCAATGCTGAAATCCGTATAACATTGGCGCGCGTCACAATTAACGATTTCACCGGAAAACAACCGTGCCAAATGCAGGCTTAAAGTGGTTTTTCCCGAGGCTGTCGGCCCGACAACGCAAACCACGCGCGGCAATCGGCCCCTTGCGGAAATGCGACTTTTCGTAGCCTGCGGCATCCCATTTAGACTACCATATCTCCCAAAATCTGCCACTCGAACGCCTGCGTAACTTTTACCTGAACGATTTTCCCCGCGAGGGACGAATCCGCACAAGGGAACTTGCACAGCTTCATTTCGCCGGTCAGGCCGCTCGCAATCCCGTTTTGCACGCACTCCACCATAACCGAAACTTCCCTGTTGATAAACGCGCGGTTCTTCCTTAGCGCCGTTTCCTCCATCAAATCCTGCAAAACAGACCAGCGCCGTTTCTTTTCATCCTTAGGAACATCATCCGTGAAAAGTTTGCAAGCAAGCGTGCCTGAACGCGGGCTGTATTGCGCAGTATATGAAATATCGAAATCAACATCTTTATAGAGCGAGACCGTCTCCTCGAAATGCGCAGCGCTCTCACCGGAAAAACCCACGATAATATCAGTGCCCAGCGCGATTTCCGGCCGCGCGGCTTTTACCTTGGCGATAATTTCAAGATATTGCTCGCGCGTATATTTGCGGTTCATTTTAGACAAAATTTCATTGGAACCTGACTGCACTGGCAAATGTAGATAATTCACTTGCTTGGGCAAACGCAGGGCATCAATCACCTCGTCTGACATGGAATTCGGATGCGCAGCCGTCCAATGTATGCGTTTTGGTCCGGAGATCTGGTTCAACTCCCAGAGCAGTGCGGCAAAACCTTTATCAGAATAAGGATTTTGGCGGCTGAAATTTTCCGGATCAGACGCGCGATATGAATTGACAGTCTGTCCGAGCAAAGTGATTTCCAACACGCCGCTCTCGGCCATCCCGCGGGCTTCTTGCAAGATATCCGCGAGCGGCCGATTCTTTTCCAGCCCGCGCGCATACGGCACCACGCAATAACTGCAAAATTTGTTACAGCCTGTCTGGATCGTGAGAAAACCTTGGCTTAGCGAGGAACGTCGCGGGTTTATCTTTAAATAGTCGCTTTCCTGATCGTCAGAATTAACCAGATCAGGCCTTAGTTCGGCAATCCAACGCGGCAAATTAACCATTTCAGCCGTAGGAAAATACAGGTCAACCGGCCGCAGTCTTTTTTTAAGCTCTCTTTTTTTATCGCGGCCCGGCATGCAACCTGTTACGGCAATTATCACTTCAGGACGCTTCTCTTTCAATAATAGGTAATCTTTCATTTTGCCGTAAATCCGTTCTTCAGCCGACTGTCGGACGGAGCAAGTGTTCAACAAAATAAAATCCGCTTCATTTTCATTATCAGTCTCCACAAAACCCAACTGCGCCAAAAGCCCGGCGATTCTCTCGCTGTCGTTTTTATTCATTTGGCACCCATAAGTTACCAAGTGGAATTTAGGCTGAAGTGACATATGTGAATACCTAACTCCGCAAAACCCTAACACACTTCAGTTAATTTGTAACCGCAATTACTGACGCATTGTTAAGACTCCGCGCATAATATACAATTATGGACGAAATTATGCCTGCAAAAACTCCGACAGAAAAAATAATCGCGACACCTGAAGCGCCGGCGAAAAAAGCTGAACCGCGGCCTTCCGTATTAATCGCGGAAGACGACCTCTTTTTATTGAAAGTCTTCCAGGTCAAATTCAAAAAAGCCGGATTCAATGTCATTAGCGCCAAAGACGGCAACGAAACGCTGGAAAAATTACGGACTGAAAATCCTGATATTTTATTGCTCGATCTGGTGATGCCGCAGAAAAGCGGTTTTGAAGTGCTGGAAGAACTCAAAAGAAACCCAGGTGCAAAAAAAATCCCTATCATCATCGTCTCCAATTTAGGGCAGGAATCTGATGTCAAGCATGCCCAAGAACTGGGCGCGGATGAATACATCATAAAAGCCAATTACACATTGCAACAAATCGTCGATTTGGTGAAGAAAAAAATCGCATGAGCTTAATCGAGGCACAACTTGAAAAATTGTTTGTAGAAGGCAACTTTTTAACCAAGGAGGAATTCGCCAGCGCCAAAACCGTAGCCGCCAACAAACAAATCCAACTGACAGACGCCATAATCGAACTGGGTTTTTTGTCGGAATCGCAAGTCGGCACCCTGATTGCGGAAGAGGAAGGCCTGCCGTTTACCGACCTGTCCAAGGAACGCATAAACTCAAAGGTGCTGTTCCAGCTACCCGAACGCGTTGCACGCGCACAGCAGGCCGTGATTTTCAGCATAACTCCGAAAGCGGTTTGGGTGGCGATGATTGAGCCGCAAAATTACGAATTCATTGCCGCCTTGCAAAAAAAATTCAGGGTTCCGGTCAAAGTCGCCAAAACCACCCATGCCGGCATCGCGCGCGCAATGAAAGGCTACCAAAGGGATTTGCTTGATCAGGCGCGCGCGCTGGTCGCACAAATGAGCAAAAAACCGGAGGAAGAAGATGTGGTCAAGCTGGTGGATTTGATTTTGGAATCAGCCAACAAAAACCGCGCTTCTGATATCCATATCGAACCAGAAGAGGAAAACGTGGTCGTCCGCTACCGTATTGACGGCGATCTGCGCGAAATCTTGCGCTATCAAAATTCGTTCCATGACAAAGTCGTCTTCCGCATAAAAATACTTTCAAGACTACGCACTGACGAGCATGCGCAGGCGCAGGACGGACGCTTCGAAGT
>JAHJFW010000013.1 GCA_018824765.1 Patescibacteria group bacterium | reverse complement strand
TTTATCATTCTTGCGCTCACTTTTTGGCATCACTCGTCCACCCCTGTCATTCCTGCGGAGGCAGGAATCCAGAATCCGAAGAAAAATACAAATCGAATCCGTCATTGAATCCGACATCTTGAAATAATATCTTTTGGCTGGTAATGTTGTCCGGCGAAGTATTTTTGATAGTTACAATTCATAGATTACGGAGAGGTACCCAAGAGGCTGAAGGGGGGAGATTGCTAATCTCCTAGGGGTGTAAAAGCCCGCGAGGGTTCGAATCCCTCCCTCTCCGCCATGACAATTTAGTATCGGCAGACCCGAGTGCCTCAAAGCGTTCGAGATCTGTGCGGTATCAATTGTAACCTACAAATCGACCCGAAAGGGTCGATTTGTATTATTCAGTTAGGCTTCTCTGATTTCATAGCCCTGTTTCTTATAAAACCTCATTCGTTGTTTGAACTGCCGATCCAAGAATCGCGTAAGATGATCTTGATAGTCCAAAACGAGTTTATCTGCGCCACGCAGACGCCCTACATATTGTGCCAGCTTCCCATCAAAGGAAAATGGGAATGCAACCACGAGACAGTCGATCCCTTTGATGTCCAAGCCCTCGCCGAAGAACTGACCGGTCGAAAGAATAACCTGGTAATGACCGGTTTCGATCTGTTTTAACTTTTGCTTTCGGCTCGACTCAGAATCATCGCCCGTAATCGTGATCATCTCCACCTCCTTGCGGAGATAGAGGTTGAGTATTTCCAAGTGCTCCTTGCGTTCGCTCAAAACCAATATTTTACGGTTCTGCTTGGTCTGAGCGAGGATGTCTTTAACGATCATCTTGTTGCGCGAATGGTCACAACTCAGCATTTTTGCAAGAAGCTGATAGTTGTCGATCTTGAATTTGAACGGAATGTCCAAATCTGTTTTTCGGATGACGACGTTTGTCGGAGTCTGCGTCAAAATAGAATCTTCATTGATCGCTTGATTTGCCGCTAGTTCCGCGATAATATTCCCAACATATAGAAAGATCATTTTCTCATCGTGATGCTTGCGGGTCGGCGTTGCCGTCAGGCCATATAGATATCTCACGTTTAGATTTTTGACTACCTCGCGGAACGTCTTGGCCGGGACATGATGACATTCGTCGATGATAACGGTACCGATTTTTGCCATTTCATCTCTTTGATTTTCCATGCCAGAAAAACTTTGAAGCATGGCGACCGTAATCTCTTTGCCGAACTTTTTCTTTACGCCATCGATTCTTCCTATTTTTGCTTTTGGGATCTGTAAAAAAGATTGGATGCGCTCAATCCATTGGCTCATGAGTTGTCGACGATGAACTAGAATGAGAGCAGGAAGTCCGTGTCGCGCTATAAGCTCAAGGGCGACAATTGTTTTTCCACTTCCCGGTGGCGCAACGATCGTCCCTTCATCGTGAAGCATCGCTTTCTCGACCAAATCTTTTTGTTCAGCTCGGAGCTCGATTGCGCTATTGGTTTGAACCGACTCCACGGCTGTTCGCCTATCCGATAAATGATAGCGTATCCCGCGTTGGTCAAAGTGCTGTTTTAGCGATTCCAGAAAGCCTCGCGGCAATCTCAAGATGTCGCCCTGCTGGTCAATCAGCTTGAAATATTTTTCCGTTTGATACGTGCTTTTGCCGAAGCGCTTTTTTTGCAGGTATTCGGCATTCATGAAATTCAGTTCCTCTTTGAGGAATTTAACCGTCTCCGTATCCAACTCACAACGTGATAGCTCAATGGAAGACGCGAGCGTGATCGTAATGTCTCCTGACGCCCCCGACACGGTGCTGTTCATCGAAACGACGGTGCCGCCTTGGACGAGCCGACCGTATAAAGTATCAAGCTCGATTGTCGTCAGACGTTTTACTCCAAGGAGATACTGCCACTGGCCTGGATACGGGTCTCCAGTTTCAGGATGGATGAACGCTGTTTTTCCTTGATCTGTCAGCCTTCCTTGAAATGGCAACGCAATGAGGTTCCCGAAGTTCTTTCCGCTCAACTCATCTTGATTCGGAAATAACCGGTCGAAGCTCACTTCTTTGTCGAATTCAGAAAGATGGAACGCCTGACGGATAAGTTCAAGAAAAATACGACGGCTCTTGAATGCGGGATATGGCATATCAAAAAAGAGCCAGACATGGCAGCCGTTCCCGGAGCGTGAGCGCTCGACGGAAACCGGAATGTCATATTCCGAACAGACTCGAACAAACTTTTGACAATCAACCCACCAGTGTTCTCCGTCGAAATCTGCTGCAATGAACCATGACGTATTGTCTTCGAGTAACGGATAGATGCCAATCGTTTGGGCTCCGAGAAAGTGTTTCTTTATGATATCGGGAGTCAGTGAGATCGGAATTTTCTCTTTGAAATTCAGCCACGTGCCGCCACGACGCTTATGTTCGTTAAACGCCGTCCAATCAATATCGTACGCCGGAGCGTAGCCGATTTTTCCGTTCTTTTCCCAGCGACGCGCAAAAACGTCCTCTCGACCGCGGAATAATGAGGCAAACAACATAAGTTGTTCTTCAGTGGCAAAAATCATAGCGGCATGCAATCCAATTTCCAGAAGTCGCGGGTCGGCTTTCGTAGCTCCTCATCCATGAGCCCGCAAACGTGATGTTTCTCATGCATGACTTTGACGAACATCTTGTGCGTAATCAGATATTCCTCATGGCCACGAATGATTTCACACATCCGGTCGTAATGTTCCTTTTGTCGATTTTCCGGGCACTTACGAGAGCAGATATTTCCGTAATACCAGTTTAGAGCATGAATCGTTTTAATGGGTTTACCCATATGTGCTGGTCATTTTTTTCGATATCTCGTTGTCCGTCCCTGTCCGATACGCTCAACTTTCTTCAAGCGCATCAAAACATCCAACGCCTGTGAAACTGTTGGTCGTGCGACTCCTGTCGCCTTCGTAATGTCGCCAGGAGTAGCTTCGATAATCGACGAGAGATGCGTCCAGACGACGAGTTGTTTGGGAGACAGAAGGCGTTCGATGTTTTCGTGAGACAAAAGCTCGATAGCCCGTTTTGCTTGTTCGAACGAGATTGTGAGAAAAAATTCTAACCACGCCGTGATGTCTTCATGGTCGGTATTGAGCGTCTTTTGACTTTTTCTGAGTACGAGGTAGTAGTCGGCTTTATTGTCTTCAATCAATTTTTCATGTGAGACATATGGCACGTATTCGTATCCCGCCTTGAGCATGAGGAGGTTTGTAAGGATGCGCGAAAGACGTCCGTTTCCATCTTGGAACGGATGAATCGCAAGAAATTCAACAAGAAAATTTCCAATGATGAGCAGTGGATGGAATTCTTTTTGTGCGAGCGCTCCCGATGCCCACGTGACGAGCTCCTGCATTTGTTTTGGCACGAGATATGCCGGCGTCGTCTCAAATACAACCCCTACGGATTTGCCGGATTTGTCAAACATCTCAACGGAGTTCTCCGTTTTTTTGTATTCACCACGATGGCGCTCATCTTTAGAGACGTACTTCAGTAATTCTTTGTGTAGATGTTTGATGGCGCTTTCGTTAAACGGGGTCTGCTTCCATCCGTAAAAAATGTTATCCAGCAATTCGTAATATCCTTTCACTTCCTGTTGGTCACGATCAGCAAATTTTTTAACAGAAAGGCCGCGCATGAATTTCTCAACATCCTCATCCGAAAGTTTTGCACCTTCGACGCGTGTAGACGCTCCTGTAGACGTGATTAGCACGGAACGCTTCAATCGCTTTAATG
>JAHJFW010000012.1 GCA_018824765.1 Patescibacteria group bacterium | reverse complement strand
TATCCGGAGTTAGTAACTTTTGTAAATGAGGTTCGGTTATGGAAAGACGTCCAGCCGCTAGAAGACGATTTTCAAGGTGTCTTCAGGATTGATGCCGCACCTGATGAAAAAAATCTCGCGCTTTTAAAAATGAATGGCGCGTCCGGCACGCTGATAATTTGGACGCCGGAGTCAGGCGCGCAAAAGATTATTGAATTTTCCCATTCCTCAAATCCGGATACGATTTTTTCTTGGTCACCAGATTCAAGGTACCTTCTGTTGCAAGATGAAAAAGCCGGAGAAAATTCACATTGGCTTATCAATCCAAGAACTGATGGCGACCCTATCGAACTCCCAAAAGGCACTTATCGCTGGAATGGCAGTATTTTGGAAGGAACTACCGACGGCAATGCTATAACTATTAATCCTGCGAATGGCTCAATTTCACGCCAGCCTTATACCAAAGGGATTGAAGATATTTTTAGCGGCTTAGTCTTGCGGTATGCAACCGGCACTGACTCTTTGGTATTATTCCACGAAAATATCCCGGAAAGGGGTTTGATTTTACCGTCCGGGGATTGGCGCGTGTATTCTTCGGAACGCAACGGACTGATTTTGCGAGACGGAATTAATTGGCTGAATCTCAACGCAGAAGCCGAAGTCCCCGAAATTAACCGATTGACCGGAGATAAATTGCGTCCCTTCAATGATGGAAACGAAATTTCGTATCTGGCAATTAACGGCGGCGAGTTGTGGCTGTGGAATGTCAATGGCGACTCCGAACTTTTGTTGCGCGAAAGCCAGCCGATCAGCGACGCGGTTTGGCATTCGGCAGGCAGCGACGTCGCATTTGCGTTAAACGGAGGCGTCTTTATGTTGAATCTGGACAAGCGCAACAACCGTATCAGGACGCAGTTGGCGGAATTCGACAAGGTTTACGACTTGGCGCTTCTCAAGAAAAAACTCTACATTTCTGCCAGCCTCAACAATCGCTCCGGTATTTGGGAATTGGAGATTGAATAACGGAGTAAGAATCTTGGTATTAGAATCTGGAATCTTAGTTTTTTAGCATGTTTAATTTTTCGTACGCAATTTATCCGGCCGCATCAAATTGTGTAACGGCATTTTTAAATCTAGGCTAACTCTAGAGGATAAAACGAGGTTTTTTCCTGTGGATAAGTCGTAAAAAACACAAAACGTCCCTTAGAGACATATTCGATTCGCGCTTCTCATGATTCTCACAATTCCACCACAGCGTTGTCCCCTATTATCAACTTATGGCCGTTGGGCTTCGTATCCTCAGCAGAAGTTACAATGGCGTTTTTTCCGATCAATGCGTCAACCAACCGTCTCTTACAGCTGATTGTAGCGTCACAAAAAATTATTGAATGATCTATTTCAGCATCGGTGATGCGTGCGTTGTTGCCGATTGAAGTGAACGGGCCGATGCACGACCTTTCAATCACGCAATCCGATCCGATCGAAACCGGTCCGCGCACCAAACAGCCTGCGCCTATAACCGAACCTTTTCCAATTGACACACGCCCCTGAATAATAGCTGTCTCATCAACAGAACCCTCATTTCTAACAGCTCCGGCGGCGCGGTCATTCAATAATAATGCATTAGCTTCCAAAAGATCATCAGGCTTGCCAGTGTCTTTCCACCAACCAGTGATTTCTTGATATCCGACGTTGCGCTTGTTTGCCAAAAACCAATTATAAATATCCGTAATTTCGTATTCGCCGCGAGCTGACGGCGCGATTGTGGAATACGCATCAAAAAACTCGGGAGAAAAAAGATACAGGCCGGTTACGGCATATGATGACTTGGGCACTGCAGGCTTTTCTTCAAGATAGACGATTTTTCCATCAACTATTTCAGGCACGCCAAAACGGTGCGGGTCGGACACGCGCGCCAAAGCCATGAGCGCGTCAAAATTGCCGTTAATAAAATGGTCGGCAAAAGATTTTAAACTTCCCAGCACTATGTTGTCGGAAAGATAAAAAAGAAACGGGCTACCATTTAGCCACTCTTCTGCCTGCTTTGGGACGTTTGCAATACCGAGCGGCCCGCCGCGCTGTTCGAAAAAATGGATATTCGCGCCCCACTTCGAACCGTCGCCGATATATTTTTGCAATTCAGTCTCGCCCGGATTGGTATTAATCGCTATGTCAGTGATACCCGCTTCAACTACTTTTTCAATCGCATGAAAAATCATTGGCTTGTTAGCCAACGGAATCAAATGCTTGTTCCAAGTGTAGGTAATGGGCCGCAACCGCGTTGCGCGGCCCCCTCCCGTTAAAATCGCCTTCATTTAACGATACGTTAATGATTTATTGGGGAAAAGTCAAAAGGATAAAGCGCCGAGTGCAGAATGCATTGTAAATTGGAAATTTTTCCGTCATTCGTCATTAGTCATTCGGATTTCGTCATTCCCACAAATCCTAGATTCAAGATTCCGGATTTTTAATCCGTTCCCACCATTCCTGATTCGTCCTATACCACTCGATTGTTTTGCGCAGGCCGTGCAGGAATGGTGTTTCAGGATGCCAGCCGAGTTCTTTTTCCGAGCGTGAAATATCGACTGCATAACGGAAATCATGGCCAAGGCGGTCATCTACGAGCTGAATCATGTCTTTACCAAAACCCATCTCGAACAAAATCAATTCGGTCAGCTCCAAATTCGAGCGCTCGTTTCTTCCGCCGAACAAATAAGTCTGCCCGAGTTTGCCTTTGCGCAAAACCATATCAATGCCGCGGCAATGGTCTTCAACGTAAATCCAGTCACGAATATTCATTCCATTTCCATAAAGCGGCACCTTTTTCCCCTCAAGCAAATTCGTAATGAACAATGGAATGATCTTTTCCGGAAAATGGTATGGCCCGTAATTATTCGTGCAATTTGAAATTGTTACCGGTTGGCGGTAAGTGTGCCATGCCGCGCGCACAAGGTGGTCGGAAGCAGCCTTGGAAGCGCTATATGGGCTGCGCGGATCATAAGGCGTATTTTCGTCAAAAACTCCGCTCATTCCCAAAGCACCAAAAACCTCATCGGTTGAAATATGGTGCAGCCTTACATTATGGACGCGGCAAACGTCCAAAAGCACCTGCGTACCCAGCACATTTGTCCGCACAAAGTCAGCGGCATCTTGGATAGAACGGTCAACATGCGATTCAGCGGCAAAATGCACAACCGCATCAACCATTGGCACAACCGTTTCCAATAATTTCCGGTCACAAATATCGCCTTTGATAAAACGAAACCGCGGATCGAGTTCCAAAGATTTCAAATTTTCCAAATTTCCCGCATACGTCAAAGCATCATAAACAACAACGCTATCATTGGAATGTGTACGCAATACATAATATACGTAATTCGTGCCGATAAATCCGGCGCCGCCTGTCACAAGAAGCTTCATAATCTCGACGCTATTTCAACACGAAAATGACGACGCCGCAACCATGCTACAGCGAAGCAAAAACAATGTCCGGAACTGGTACTTTTTACCACTTTTGTACATGGTCCCTATTTAAATAACTTCTCGCTTTCTTTAGGTTTAACCCAAATCGCGCAGATTACGATCAAAAACAGCAATACAGGCAACAAATCAATCACATCAATAAAGGGCATGACCGAACTCGGCACCAGCTTCTCCGCAGCCAATAAAATCACAGCCAAAATCAGCGTCGCCGCCGTAACGTGAAAGAATAAACCGCGCAAAAAATCTATGGGTTTCATAATCTCTGCCATGCATTACGAATTTCCTGTTTTACCAGCGTCCACCAGCCATTCCAATCCAAAGCCGGCCGCGTGTATTTGATTATGACACGCCGCACGTCTATCGCGCCCATTCTGGCCGCCAGACCCGGGGCTGACAAAACAAAACGCAAAGTATCTTCATTTCCTTGCAAGGGGTAAGAAAAACGCGCGCGTAGCCATTCGCCATCCAATTTTTCCGGGCGTTGGTATGAGGTTTTGACGCCGTCGATATGTTCCAAATCCAAATTCGTCGCATCGGTAATCCGCGAAGGTCGTGGCTCGAAAAAAGCATTACGTTCAAAAGTAAACCAGCCATCGCCAACGATT
>JAHJFW010000103.1 GCA_018824765.1 Patescibacteria group bacterium | reverse complement strand
GGCAGAAGTTTGAAAGTAGTCAAAATCCAGATTGAGCCGCCGAGCATGACAATTCCCTCAAAAATTCCAATAGCCGCTCCAAGCAGGCTGTTCAGGTTTTTTATCAGCGGTATGAAGGAAAGAATTTTCAGCGGCCCTTCAATAATATGGAACAGGAATCCGACAAGCCGGTTGACTATGAAGAAAATGGCCACGAACGCCGCCAAGTTCCCCCAGCCTTCGGGCAAAAAGTAGTTGAAAATAAATGCGATGCTCGCTGACCACGAGCGCGCCAAAACAAAACCGGCAACAGCGCCGATCAGCCGGCCGAGCGTTTGGACCAACCCGTCTTTATAACCTGCGCCGATATAACCGACTAACAGGAGAATGATTATGATGCTTGCGATTATCATAGGGGTGTAGGTTATAGGTGATAGGTGAATTAGAGATTATTCCTTAATTCGTCATTCGGATTTCGTCATTCTGAATTAGTGTTAGAATTTGTTATTTGGATTTTTTTTAGAGAGGTGGGAACAATACCTCGGGTTGCGGCAAGTCAGTGTTGGGTTTGCAGCCTCCCCATGACAGCAAGTCTTCCCTATTGCGGTTCTGTTCGATCTCGAAATCCTGTCCTAATTGCGTAATCATCTTTTTTGCGGTTTCCGGCATAATCGGCTCGATCAGCCAAGCGACAATCCTGCAATACTCGAGCAATGAGTACAAAATCACAGCAACGGCATCAGGATCGGTTTTAATAAGTTTGAAGGGCTGCGTGTCCTCGATGAATTTATTTGCTTGAAGCAAGCCGTATTTTCCTTCAATGCCGTTCCAGATTGTTTCCAACGCCGAATCAAAACTTAATCCCGAAATATTTTTATCAAAGTTTTTTGCAAGTTCTTTGGCGCCCTGTTCATCGGCAAAAGTATAATTTGCAGAATGCGAAATGGCTGCCGGAATTTTTTCGTCAAAATATTTGCGGCTCATGGCAATCGCGCGGTTGAGCAAATTTCCCAAAGTATTTGAGAGGTCGTGGACGTAACGCTCGCGCAAACGATCGATGGAAAAATCGCCGTCTTCTCCAAACGGGATTTCGCGCAGAAGGAAGTAGCGGATTGCGTCAAAGCCGTAGGTCGGCACAAGGTCGCGCGGATCAATTATATTGCCAATGGATTTTGAGATTTTTTGGCCCTCAATGGTGAAAAATCCGTGCGCAAAAATCCGCTTGGGCAATTTTGCTTTTCCGTCTTCAGTTCGAAGGGCCGGATCATTTTTCGCCGCGCTTAAAATCATGGCGGGCCACAATGCGCAATGGAATTTGATTATGTCTTTGCCTACGAGATGCAAGTCCGCCGGCCACCATTGTTTGAAGGCGGATTCATCAGTTCCATAACCAACGACTGTCAGATAATTAATCAGCGCGTCAAACCAAACATATATCTTTTGGCTCGGGTCGTCAGGGACCGGAATGCCGGCCTCCATATTTTTGGATTCGCGTGAAATTGAAAAATCCTGAAAATGGTCGCGGATGTAGTTTTTTATTTCGTTCTTGCGCGCAACCGGCCCGACAAATTCCGGATGCTTATCGATCAGGGCCAGCAGTTCGTCGCGGTAGTTTGAAGCTTTGAAAAAATAATTTTCTTCGCTGACGGCTTTTAATTCATCCTTTGGATGCAGCGGGCACCGGCCGTCCGCAAGCTCGCTGTCTGTCTTAAAACTTTCACAGCCAGTGCAATAATTTCCCTCGTATTTTCCCTTGTAAATGTCGCCGCTTTTCAATACCGCGCGCCAGAAGCGTTCAACCGCCGCATGGTGGCATGGCTCGGTCGTGCGGATAAAACGGTCGTAAGTTATACCGAGATCATCCCAAGCCGTTTTCCAAATCTGCGCCATTTTATCCAAATAATTTTGGAGATTATCATCCCCTGCCTTGGCCATGGCTTCGACGTTTTTTTGCGAATTCTCATCCACGCCAACGCTGAAAAAAACCTCTTTGCCACGCCGCCGCTCAAATCGAGCTAAAACATCGGCCGCCACAGTCGTATACACATGACCGATATGCGGACTGCCGTTCACATAGTAAATCGGCGTTGAAACGTAATATTTTTTCATTTGATGGTGAAGTTTTTTGGAGCGACGATAATAACGAATTCCCCTTTGGAAGAAGTTTCTTCCAGTTTTTTAAGCACCTCGTCAACACTTCCGCGATAAAGGGTTTCGTGAAGTTTGGTCAGTTCGCGTCCGACAAAGACAAGGCGTGTAGGTTCCAAAACCGATTGGAGTGATTCCAGAGTTTTTTTGATGCGGTGCGTTGATTCGAAAAAAATTTCCGCGTCCGCGCTCTCGGCAACTTGTTTAAAAAAAGCGGCGCGGCCTTTTTTGGAGGGGACAAAACCCGAATAATGGAAATCATCCATAGGAAAACCGCAAACCGAAATTGCCGCAGTCAGCGCTGAAACGCCCGGAATCGGCGAAATCGGGATGCCTTCGGAATAAGCAAGGGCGGCCAATTTTCCGCCCGGATCATTCAGCGCCGGCGTTCCCGCGTCAGAAATAAACGCGACGCTTTTTCCGTTTTTCAATTCACGCGCGACTTCGTCGAGCCTGCCTTGTTTTGAATGTTCATGCACGCTAAGCAGGCGTTTTTTCAATCCGAAAGCTTTTAGCAGTTTTCCGGCCACGCGCGTGTCTTCGCACGCCACGATCGAAACTTCATCCAGCACTTCTTTGGCGCGCAAAGTAATGTCGGATAAATTTCCGATGGGCGTGGCTACAAAATACAGAGTGCCTGTCATAAGTTCTGTTAAGGATGACATATTTTGCGGAAATGTTGTAGAGCAGGCGCGGAAGGATTATTATATAACCCATGCAAGATATTCGGATGGCCATAATTTTAGGGGCGTCGGTTTTAAGCGGATCGGGTTGCGCGCAGCAGCCTTTGGCGCAAGTTTCGCCGAATCTGCCGACCTTGGAGATTGTGAGCCCGTTTCAAGGCACGGTTACAACAACGACTTCTATTGAGATCAACGGAACATCGAACAACCACGAAGTACTGGTTAACGGCAATCGGCATTTGGTTATCGACGGCATTTTTTCGGTCTCGATCGAATTAACCGCGGGATTAAACGATATTTTATTGCAGGCAGGCAACGGTTACACCACGACAAGCCAGACTTTGCGGATAGAAAGAATGGAAGAAACACAACAATTTTAATATGATTTATTTGAAACGGAAACAATATTTGATTGCCGCCGGAGTCGCGGTCATGTTGGTGGCAATCGCCTCGTTTGCAATTGTGAAACGTGTGGCGCGCGACAGATTAACCGCACGGCAAAATTCGTCGGTTTTTGAATCGGATGCTTGGTTGCCGCCGCAACCCGAGCCTGAAAGCGAAGGCGCTCGGAATTTACGCGAACTGCGTGAAGCGCTTAATGCTTTTAATGGGACAAAAAGTTTTCGCGCCAATATCAATATCAGCGGCGCAGAGGGCACTAGTGAAGGGCAGATTGACGTGCAAAAACCGAACCGTTTCCAAGGCAAGCTGAAAACACCGTCAGATAACCAGGAAAATGAGATTATCGGAGTTGATGACACGCTGTATGTTTTAATGGAAGGCGTTTGGATTCCGCTGAAAGCCAAGAAGTCCGATGAAAATATAAATGCCGCTTTCAAATCCTTGGTTAGCGGCGAAGACTCGGTTATTACCGACCAGTTGCCGGATGACGCCAAAGTTGAAAGATTGAGTTCAAACGGCAAAGGCTGTGACACATATAAGACGACTCTTGAAAAAGATGGGAATTCAATAAGCTTGAAGGTCTGCATCCAAAACGGATTGCCTGTTTTTATAGAAACGTCTGCGGGTAGCGAAACCGTTAAAGTCGAATACTACGATTACAACAAAGTCTTTACCATTGAGCGGCCGACCTTGCTGAAAGAGTTCAGGAACCTCTGATTAACAGTTGATTAACAACCCGTTTCTTTCTCATTCGCACATTCGCACGAATGTGCGAATGAGGAGATGCTCTTAGGCTTTCTCCGCCTTCAGGCGCTTGCAAAAAAAGATTTAGCAGTCTATAATAGCGACTGCTAATTTGATTTGAATATAAACTTATGTTGCCGCAAAATTTTACGACGAAATCCCAGGAAGCCATACAAATGGCGCACAATTTGGCGCTTTCAAATGGCCAGCAAGGGCTAATGCCGGCGCATTTGGCCGCCGCTTTGTTGGATCAGGATGAAGGCGTGGTCGTTTCGATCTTGAAGAAATTACAAACAGACATCGCCGGTTTAAAGGCTGCGATCCAAGAGCTGATCGGACGCCAGCCCAAGGTCTCCTCTTCAGCCGGAGGTTTGGGGCAGATTTATTTGTCGCGGGAAATGCTGGCCGTATTTACCACGGCTGACAAGGCCGCCAAATTTTTTAAGGATGAATATATCTCAACCGAGCACCTTATTCTCGCCTTGGCTGACGGAAATGACGAGGTCGCGGATGTTTTAAAGCGATTCGGAGTTGTTATGGAAAATGTGCTGAACGCTTTGAAGGATGTAAGAGGCAATGCCAAAGTCGATTCCCCTGAACCGGAAAGCAAGTATCAGGCTTTGGAGAAGTATTCACGCAACCTGACAGAATTGGCACGGAATGAAAAACTCGACCCTGTTATCGGCCGTGACGATGAAATCCGACGCGTAATGCAGGTTTTGACCCGCAGGACCAAAAACAATCCCGTGTTAATCGGGGAGGCAGGAACCGGAAAAACCGCGATCATAGAGGGGTTGGCCCAAAGGATCGTGGCCGGCGACGTGCCGGAGTCATTGCAAAACAAAGAGGTCGTTTCGCTCGATTTGGGCGCACTGGTGTCAGGTACTAAGTTCCGGGGAGAATTTGAAGAAAGGTTGAAAGCCGTGATTAAGGAGGTTGAAAAATCGAATGGAACAATAATTTTGTTCATTGATGAATTGCATACTTTGGTGGGCACAGGCTCAGCCGGCGAAGGCGGTTCCATGGATGCGTCAAATTTATTGAAGCCTGCTTTGGCGCGCGGCGAGCTACGCGCTGTCGGCGCTACGACTTTGAAAGAGTACCAAAAGTACATAGAAAAAGATTCCGCGCTTGAGCGCAGGTTCCAGCCTGTGTATGTGAACGAACCGAGTGTTGAAGATACGGTCGCAATCTTGCGTGGCATTAAAGAGAAGTATGAAGTCCATCACGGCATCAGGATTACTGATGGCGCTTTGGTGGCGGCTGCCAAATTTTCCGACCGCTACATTACGGAGAGGTTTTTGCCGGACAAGGCAGTTGATTTGGTTGACGAGGCCGCCTCTGCTTTAAGGATGCAGATCGATTCACTGCCGGAGGATTTGGATAAATTGAAACGCGAAATTACAAAATTGGAAATTGAGAAGCGCGCCTTGTCAAAGGAAGACGATCCTGAATCAAAAGAGCGTTTGCAAATTCTTGAAAAGCGTTTGTCTGAAATCGGCGAACAAGCGCACAGGCTTGAAATATCATGGTCGGCGGAAAAAGATTTAATCGGACAAATGCGCGAGATCAAGGGCGAGTTGGAAAAATTGAAGAGCGGCGCAGAGATCTCGGAAAGGGTCGGCGACTTTGAAAAAGTTTCCGAAATCCGTTACGGAGAAATTCCGCAAAAAGAGAAGAAATTGAAGGAATTGGAGGAAAAACTGAAGAAAATGCAGGGCCGCCGAGGTCTTTTGAAGGACGCTATTACAGAAGAGGAGATAGCGGCCGTGGTTATGCGTTGGACCGGAATTCCTGTGGCGCGCATGCTTGAATCAGAATCAGAAAAATTGGCCAGGCTTGAAAAAGAAATCGGCAAGCGCGTTATCGGACAGGAGGAAGCGGTTATCGCCGTATCCAATGCTCTGCGTCGTTCGCGCGCCGGTATCAGCGAAGAAAGGCATCCGATCGGTTCTTTTCTGTTCTTAGGCCCGACCGGCGTCGGAAAAACCGAACTCGCAAAAGCGCTTGCGGAAATTATGTTTGACGATGAAGACGCTGTTATTAGAGTTGATATGTCAGAGTATATGGAGAAGCATTCGGTTTCACGCATGATCGGCTCCCCTCCCGGATATATCGGACATGACGAGGGCGGACAATTGACGGAAAAAATCAGGCGCCGCCCGTATTCCGTAGTATTGCTGGATGAAATTGAAAAAGCCCATCCCGACGTTTTCAATTCCCTGCTCCAAGTCTTGGATGACGGCCGTTTGACAGACGGCAAGGGACGCACGGTTTCGTTTAAAAATACCGTGATTATCATGACTTCGAATATCGGTTCTGACATGATCCTCGACTGGGGAACGAAACACGTTGAGATTGGTTTCCGAGGAACGCAAAAGAACGTTTCGCGCGATGAAGGGATCCGTGAGAATGTAATGAGTATGTTACGTGATCATTTCCGGCCGGAGTTTTTGAACCGCCTTGATGAGATAGTAATGTTCCACGCGCTTGGCAAAAAAGAGCTGGCGAAAATCGTGGAAATACAGCT
>JAHJFW010000011.1 GCA_018824765.1 Patescibacteria group bacterium | reverse complement strand
CTTCCGAAATTCTTCTCAACCCCGATATATTTTTCAGCCTTTGCGTAATCGGCAATTCTATAACCCGCCGCCTGAACCCCGCATCCGAGATCCAGAACTACTTTTCCTCTCATTAGATTTGAAATATATTCTGAAATTTCCTTGTGTTTTATTTGATGATGCCTTCTTTCTTCTGGAAAATAGTTTCGAGAAAAGGCTGTTTCAATCTCATTCTGATGTTTACGATTAATTTCGAATTCATCATCAGTCCAATCAATCCGGGGCTCTTCTACGGGTTCACCCGTTACGAATTCCGCTAAATCATCAAGGAAAGAAGTTGTAATAGCTCCTTTGTCTGGGTCTTTTGGTGCATTGAAATACCCGTTTTTTTCTTGACTGATCGACGAAAATGGGTTCTTTTCCATAAAAAAGTTAATTAAATCGTTAACACAAAACCATTATACAATCAACCGTGGCCCAATTTCTTCTTTATCTCCTGCACGATCTTCCGCGCATCCACGATTTCCTGCGTGCCGGAATCCATATCGCGGATGATGGCCGTGCCGTCCAAAACCTCTTTTTGGCCGATAATCACCGCCCATGCCGCGCCTCTGCGGTTGGCTATTTCCATTTGGGCTTTAATGGCGTCTTTGGAAAAAGCCTCGCCTGTCTTAACGCCTGCCTCGCGCAATTCTTCGAACACCATCAGCGCCTTCTTCCTGCCCTGTTCTCCAAGCTGTGCGACAAACACTTCAACTTTATTCGGCTCAATCTGTGGATTCAGTTCTTTCAATTTGGAAACTACGCGGTCCAAGCCCAGGGCAAAGCCTGCTGCCGGAGTCGGACGGCCGCCTAAAATCTCGGCCAAACCGTCATACCTGCCACCGCCGCCCAAGGCTGATTGCGTCGCTTCGTCTTCTTCACTCGCCGTAAAAAGTTCGAATACCGTTTTAGTGTAGTAATCCAAACCGCGGACCAAATATGGGTCGAGCTGATACGGCACGTTGATTTCATCAAGATATTCCAAAACGCGCATAAAGTGCGCTTTGGAATCTTCATCCAGCCAGTCCACTATCTGTGGCGCTTCAGCCTTCATCTCAATCACCGCCGGATCTTTCGAATCGAGCAGGCGCAAAGGATTTTTCGTCAGGCGCTTCCTGTCTTCTTCAGACAGCCTTGCGCGCTTGCTCCTGAAATACGACGACAGCGCATTTTTATAATTCACGCGCGATTCAGGGGTTCCAATCGAATTTATCCTGACAACCGCGTCAATGCCCAGCTCCTTCAAAATCAAATAACTGATTATCACCAACTGCGCATCGCAAACTGCATCCATCTCACCCAATAATTCGCAGCCGAATTGAAAAAACTGGCGGTAGCGGCCGCGTTGTGGACGATCGTGCCGAAACATCGGCCCCATATACCATAGCTTAACCGGTTGCGGCTGGTTCAGCATCCCGTTAGAAATGTAGGCGCGCACAATAGAAGCCGTGCACTCCGGTCGCAAAGACAATTTCTCGTTTCCCGCAGTTTCAAACGAATAAATTTCCTTTTCAACAATATCCGTCTGTTTTCCCACGCCGCGCACGAATAAAGCTGTTTCTTCCACTATAGGAGTATCTATACGCTCAAAGCCATAGGTTGATGCGATAGAAATGCAGGCTTTACGAGCAATATCCCAAAAGCCCTGCTCTGCCGGCAAAATATCGCGCATGCCACGCGGCGGCGCAATCTGCGGCGGCGCTTTTTTGGAAGAAACGGCCGGCTCTTTTTTTGTGGCGGATTTTTTTGGCATAGAAATTAATGGGATGATGAATGAAGTAAACGGTTCTCAGTGCTCGGCAGTGATCCAAGCGCGACTTTACAGACTTTATGGACTTACCGTCTGATATGCAGGTTGTTTGAATACTTTCCAGCGATCCAATGGCCAACCGCGGAGCCAAACGCGCCCTACGACATCATAGCGGTTTATCGGACCGAAATATCTGGAATCCAAACTTTGTATCCGATTGTCGCCAAGCACGAAATATTCGTCGGCTTTTAAAGTTACACTGCGTGTAGTGGCCGTAAACACCTGATCCAAATATTCGTTCTCCGGCAAAACAAAACCATTGGGATTATCGGCGTTAAAAATCTTTATTTGCCCTCCGGCAATTTCCACGGTCTCTTCCGGCATGGCGATAATCCGCTTAATAAAAAACTGCGAGGGGTCTCTAGGATACCTGAACACGACTATATCCCCCCTTTCGGGTTCGCTGAAACGATAGGAAATCTCGTCAATAATCAAATACTCGTGGTCGAAAAAATTCGGTTCCATTGACGCGCCCTTCACATAAAACGGCTGGATCAAAAAATAACGGACAGGAATGATGATGGCTAGGGAAATGGCGGCGACCTGGATCAACTCAAATATCAAACCCAGCACCATTTTGCGCCCTCCCTGGTTTACATCGTCATTGCGTCTGCAAAAGAGTCTCATAGAGAAGAAGAGTTTAACTCATTTTTTTCCCGCTGTCGAGTAGGCTTACCGGTGTGTTAGTTGGAACGGTTGAGCGGCGCAAATGAGGCTTTGATAACCCGCATTATCCGGCGCGTAAACAGCGCGCGATTTATCCGCTTGGCAGCCATCACGGTCAAAGCGGCCACGATTGATTCAACCGAACCCAACAAGGCCAAGACCCAACCGTTTCTTGTGAGTTGCGGGAAAAAAGAGAAAACCACAGCCGCGGCCAGCGGAGATGTTAAAGCGCCGATAAATAATCCCAAGCGGGCAGGGTTGGTAAAATCTTGCAGCAAGGCATAACGCCACAATCCTTTTCCCGGCTCAAGTTTCAACTTGCCTTCGCGCGCCAAAGATGAAAAAGCGTGGTGGTACATCTTCACCGACTGCAGAGCGGTTGTCAGCGATAAGGCCACGGCAGACAAACCGAAAATCGCACCGGCTAAAGCAGTCCTGCCCTCGCGCACCAGCGGCTCAACTTGAAAAGCGCCGTAGGTCGCCAGTAAAAAAACCGGCACGAGAATCTTCGAGCGTTTTGCGAGCTGGCGCCATGTAAATCCCGAGCCGCGCAAAGCAAACAATTCCGCCGCCTCTGACAGCAGATCGTCGGCTGTGGCGGCAAAAACTTTTCCAATACCGGACAAAACATGCTCCAACGCATGCGCGATCGGACCGATAATCAACAGTGCTTTAATGATGGTTTGTGCTGTTTCCGTCCGCGTGTGCGCATTGTCAAAAGTAACTTGATTGATAATTGAATCAATGGCAAAAGGATAAAGGTCTGTGTTTACTTCGCGCATCAACTCCTGTTCCCGCTCGGTAAGACATTGGTTGTTCAAAGAAACCAAAACGATTTTTTTGAACTCAAAACGCTGTTCGATTATGGTTCTGGCTTCGGCGTATAAATTCACATCCGCATCTTCAGCCGTGCGCAATTCTTCCTCGCTCCAAACCGGCAACTCCTCATAACGCAACAGCTTCTCCAGCCAAGGCATGATGGTGTTATGCTGGCTTCTGCGCGAAATCCGATCAACCGCCAATAAAACTTTTTCCGGCGTCTTTTTTACGGTGCGCACGCCAAGCCCATAACCTTTTTCAAGCAACTTGCGAAAAGTTTCATGCCGCGACGGATTGATTGATAAAACATAACGGATCTCAATCGGCAAAATTTCCCCGAAATCCAATTCGCGGGGATTGGTAACGGTTTCCAAATGAAAACGATCAATTGACGGCAATCTTTTAAACGGAAACAATTTCGTCCACAGCGAAATTATAGACGGCATATCGGGAAGTGTATCACGTCTGAAACGATTTGAGGCAAAAAAATTATCAATTGACAAACTACCTATCGGTTGCAAAACTTACAAGCGTCTATGAACCAAGTGTCACTTCCCGCGCCTATCGTGGATTTTGATTTTTTTAATCAGCATCGCGCCGAGCTTGGAAAAATCGTCTGCACTTCCGGCGGTTACGACCCTGTGCATCCCGGACACTTGAGCGTGATCGTGGAATCGAAAAGAATCGGCGACACCGTCGTGGTAATCGTAAACGGCGACGCTTTTTTACGCGCCAAAAAAGGGCGGCCGTTCCAAGACCTTATCACTCGCTGCCGCATTATGTCATATGCGCGAGGAGCGGATTTAATCGTGCCGTTCGAAATAGAAAATGACATGACCGTACGCGAGGCGCTCCGTCGAATCCGTCCTCACATCTTCACAAAAGGCGGTGACCGATTTTCTCCCGAAACCATTCCTGAATGGGATGTCTGCAAAGAAATCAGTTGTGAGATTATCACCGGCGTAGGCGAACCGAAGCTCTGGTCAAGTTCGGATTTTTTGGCGAAATGGAAAGGGGAAGGTAGAGAAGTAGAGAAGTAGTGATTAGAGAAAAAAACCAGCAAATCAAAAATCTCCCATCAGGAGATCTTTGATAATGGTGGACGTTGGAGGATTCGAACCTCCGACCTTTCGAATGTGAATCGAACGCTCTAACCAACTGAGCTAAACGTCCTCTTTTGATTTGTGACGCGATGATACATAATATCAGCATGCATGACAAGCTTAAAACCGGCACGATAAAAAATGTGCTTTCGGATGCCGCTAAGGAACTTCAGCCGAAAAAAATCGTCTGCGAAGAAAACCGCTGTCTCGGCCGGTTTGAGGCGGAGGTTTTGCTGGCACATATCCTAAAAAAACCCCGAACATGGCTCCATTCCCATTCAGACTACGGACTACGGACTACAGACTACGGACTTTTTTCGAGTCTCGTAGAGCGGAGGAAAAAACACGAGCCTGTCGCGTATATTCTTGGTGAGAAGGAATTTTACGGACTGCCGTTTTTTGCGGACAAGCGCGCGCTGATTCCGAGACCGGAGAGCGAGATGTTGGTGGAGTTGGCGCTCAATAATACGAAAAGCGAAATGCGAAATGCGAAATGCGAACAGGCGTTCATTTGGGACGTCGGCACCGGAAGCGGAGCTGTTGGAATTTCGATTGCTAAAAAACTTCCGAAAGCCCGCGTTCTCGCAACGGATATTTCCGCGCCTGCGCTGGCGCTGGCGCAAAAAAACGCCAAGCGCCTCAAAACAAAAAACATCACCTTCCTCAAAGCCGACCTCCTCTCCCCCTCCGTTCTCCGC
This sequence comes from Patescibacteria group bacterium, assembly GCA_018824765.1. Classification (GTDB taxonomy): domain Bacteria; phylum Patescibacteriota; class Patescibacteriia; order 2-12-FULL-60-25; family 2-12-FULL-60-25; genus JAHJFW01. The sequence continues at coordinate 4,017 of JAHJFW010000011.1, read as the reverse complement.
TTCCTAAAAAACTGCGAACTGAGCACTGAGCACTGTGAACTTTTTATCACAGCGAATCTTCCATATCTTCCGACGAGCGATAAGGCAAAACTCGATTCCGACATCGTGAAATACGAACCGTCTTCAGCGCTCTTCGCAGGAAAAGACGGGCTCAAAATCATCAAAAACTTCCTCCGCCAACTCGCGACAACCCGTCTCCCCTTCTCCAATCTCTTCCTCGAATACGATCCGCCTCAAACAAAAAAACTCCGCACGCTGGCAAAGTCGCTTTTTCCGAAAGCGAACATCCAGGTTCACAAAGATCTGGCGGGTAGGGATAGGGTGATGGCGATTACTCCATTGTCATTCCGACCGGAGCGATAGCGTAGCGGAGGAATCCCTTTATGCCCCAACACGAGTATTTCGTATACATCATGGCAAGCTCGACAGGAACTCTCTATGTGGGCGTCACGAGCAATTTGGAAAAGCGAGTCGTCGAACATCAACAAGGACTGATAGAAGGATTCACAAAAAAATACGGATGCAACAAATTGATTTACTTTGAACAAACCTCCGATGTTCGATCGGCGTTAGAGCGAGAAAAGCAAATAAAAAACTGGCGAAGAGAAAAGAAACAAAATCTATTAAAAACATTAAATCCGCAATGGAAAGATTTGAGTCTGGAGTGGTGAAAAAGAGATTCCTCCGCTCGTCGCAAAGCCTCCTCGGTCGGAATGACAAAGTTTGTTATATCTCACTTAACCTCGATCTCCGCCCCCAGACTCTTCAATTTTCCAATAACATCTTCATAGCCGCGTTCGATCTGTTCAACGCCCGTGATTTTCGATTTGCCTTTGGCGATAAGCGCGGCGATCAAGTATGAAAAACCCGCGCGCAAATCCGGAATGGCGATTTCCGCGGCTTTGAGCGGGGTCGGGCCGACGATGACGGCGCTGTGGCGGTAGTCGTGGTTGATGTATCTGCACGGCTTTCCTCCCAAGCACTCGCTATGCAATTGGATCTTTGCGCCCATTTTTACAAGAGCATCAGTATAGCCGAACCGGTCTTCATACACTGTCTCATGCACGATTGATACTCCTTTTGCCTGCGTAAGAAGCATTACGAACGGCTGCTGCCAATCCGTCATAAATCCGGGATGCACGTCGGTTTCAATTACGACCGGTTGCAATTCTTTCGGCGCAGTAACGCGGATTCCGTCCTCGCGCGCTTCAAAAGGAACGCCGACGCGGCGTAGCGCGTTCAAAAATGATAAAAGATCCGTTTGCCGCGCGTCGCGGACAAACACGTCGCCGCCGGTCAATGCGGCCGCCACCATGAAAGACGCGGCCACTATCCTGTCAGGAATCACGCAATGCTCGGCGCCGTGCAATGAATCAACGCCTTCGATAACCCAAGTGCGGTTCACATCCAAATTGATAATCGCGCCCATGGCTTGCAATAAAACGGCAAGATCCATAATCTCCGGTTCAACCGCGGCGTTTCGGATAATCGTGGTGCCTTTGGCTTTTACCGCGGCCAGCATCACGTTTTCCGTGGCGCCGACTGATGGAAACGGCAGATCAATGATTGCGCCTTTCAATTTTTTAGCAGTCGCCACGTAAAATCCCTTTTCGCACATGATTGACGCGCCCATTTTCCTAAGCGCATCCAAATGGAAATCAATCGGCCGCGCTCCGATCGTGCATCCGCCAAGCGCGGGAATCATTGCCTTGCCAAACCTGTGGAGTAGCGGCCCGAGCAATAATATCGGGATTCGATTTTTGCGGCTGAACGCTTCAGCTACTTTTTCCGTTTTCAGTCGGCGCACGTCAATCACGGCCGTCCCGTTTTCAAAAGATACTTTTGCGCCGAGCTCGGCAAGCATTTCCAAAGTCACCCGCACATCGCCAATTTCCGGCACATTATGCAAAGTTACCGGCGCATCAGCGAGCAAAGCCGCAACCAATTCTTTTGTGGCGGCATTTTTCGCGCCGGATACGCGAACTTCTCCGCGAAGCGGTTTGCCGCCGCGGACATAATAAGTTTTAGCGTGTGGTTTTTTCATTAGCTTTATTATTTCTTTCCTTCCAACATTGATTTTTCCGTGACTACGGAAATCCAAGTCGGTCCGGGTTGGAACTCGACATAATTTCCTTCCACGGTTTCAAAACTCAACCATTCGCCTTCATCCCGCCGCCACAGCATATCAATTTTCTTTCCGTTGCGATACAGGACTGCCTTGCCGCTGCCTGTGGTTCGAATTGCAAGGCGGCCAACTTCATCCAAAACTTTTTCATCTGAAAGCATTACAATCACGTTAGCGGCATGCACTTCTTCGCCTGACGAATCTTTTTGCACAGCTCCGGCCTGCCAACGCGTATAAAAATCGGCTTCAGGGTCATACTGCCATAAAACATCAAACACGCCGCCGTATGGAATGGACGCGCTCATGACATCACCGCGTTCGCTGGAACTTGCGAATCTCCACGGATGAAAATCCTCTTTTGTCCATGCCTTCGCAAGCACGGCCTCGTTTAACAAATCAATCCGCGTATAAGCATTGTGCGGCATCGGGCGCTTGGCTGAACGCCAGAAATATTTCCCGCTGCTGAATTCGTCCAAATTTTTAAACCCTTTCAAATTTTGGATTTGCCGCAAGGCCGCCGGACTGCCGCCCACATGCGCAAAAACCGCTTTCAAGCCGTCGGCAAAATCCACAAAATAAGTCCGCGCACTGCGCACCGGACCTATTTGCTCGGCCGTTGTTGAAGCGTCAAAAAACAACAGGAAACGTGTTACTCCCCCTTCAACCGGCAACTCAAGCGCCACGCTGGCCTTTGACGGGCCGGAAAGAGGACGGGCATCAGGAGCATTTTCAACCATGACAGCCAAGATCCCCAGATCGGCTTGCGATGGCAGAACGGACACGCCGTCAAGTTTGCGCGGGACAAGTCCGTCCACGGATTCCGGCACAACCAAAGACGTTACTGCGCTTTCAGCGACGCGCCTGAACTTACCGTCCAAAACGCCGTTCACAACATAAGCTCCGCCGAGCAAAACCAACGCCGCGATAACAATAATCAAAAACCGATACCGTTTGATAAAGGCCTGCACGGTTTTTTGCGCATCTTGCATCTCATCCATTTTAATGAATATTGTATGCCGACCGAGACAAAAATCCAACGCGTCCCTCACCTTTAGAACGCTCTTCAAAGATATAATTATTGCTTAAACAAGCGAAAATCCGAAAGACAAAATCCGAATGTCGAATGTTGGAAATTTTCCTTCATTCGTCATTAGTCATTCGTCATTAGTCATTTGCATATTGTTTATTCTTCTTTACTTTCCCCTTCGCCTTCTGCGGCTTCTTCAGCGGCTTTTTCAGCTTCCTTCTCTTCAGCCTCGGTTTTCACTGCGGTAACAGGAGCCTGACCTTCCTCTTCCATCTTCTTCAATTGCTCATCAGTCAATGGCGGCATTACGCTCACGACCACCAAATCAGACTCTTGCATAACTTCGACCTTGCTGTTCAATGGCAAATCAGCAACAGTGACCAAATCGTCGAAAGTTTTCAAACCGGACAAATCAACCGTAATCTCATGCGGCAAATCTCCGGGCAAACATTTTACAGTCAAATAATCCAAAGTATGCACCAGAGTTCCCGCCAGCTCTTTAACAGCCGGGGATTCATTGATGAATCTCAAAGGCACGTCAACAGTAATTTCTTCATCCATTTTAATCTGCCTCAAATCAACATGTAGGGGTTCCATGGTCAGATGATGCGGTTGGATCTCCTGAATCAGGGCCTTGACCGGCTGGTCGCCGTCAACAACCACGTCAATCAAAGTCGAAGTTCCGGCTTCGCGCCTGACCTTCCTCAATTCCGCCACTTCCAGAGTCAGCGGCTCGGGCTCTATGCCGTGTCCGTAAATAATCGCCGGCACCTTGTTTGCCTGCCTGACTTTTTTTACGCCCCTGCCCAGTTCACCGCGTTTGGTTGCATGTAAAACAATGCTCATAGGTTTCTCTGTTGCTTGT
>JAHJFW010000001.1 GCA_018824765.1 Patescibacteria group bacterium | reverse complement strand
TTCATGCCGCTCATAACAGGAGATGCCAAAACTATTGACGAATCTTACAGCATGACAGAGGACCTGGCCGGCATTGCCACGACGCCCACGACTGCAACAACAGTCGCGACTTCAAGCGGCGGAAACGGACCGAGACGGTGAGCCTGCGCAGAGGGTCATCCTCCGTCATTGCGAGGAGTCCGACGACGCGGCAATCCATCAAAAGAGAATTATTCCTTAATTCTGATCGGAATGATTTGAGTGATTTATTCTGATTAGATTGCCACGTCGCAGAGCCTCCTCGCAATGACAGGAAGCGAATATCCGTCATTGCGAGGAATCCGGCGGAGCCTGCAGAGCCTGCCCTCGCGAAAGCGGGGGCGGCAATCCATTAAAAGGAAACCAATCCTCTTGCATTTTATGCAGAAGCAGTTTTATATCTATATCATGTCGAATATCGGTAATGCCGTTTTATATACAGGTGTGACCAGTGAACTTAAACAAAGGGTTTATCAGCATAAAACAAAAGTATTTCCAGGCTTTACTGCAAAATATAACGTGACCAAACTCGTTTATTTTGAAGTTGCGGAAAATGCAGAATCCGCAATCATGAGAGAGAAGCAGATCAAGGCCGGATCACGGCAAAAGAAAATTGATTTGATACAAAGCATTAATCCGGATTGGGATGATTTGAGTGATTTGCTCTGATGAGATTGCCACGTCGCAAAGCCTCCTCGCAATGACGGAGGTCGCCACGTCGTCCGCCCGAGGCGGATTCCTCGCGATAGCTTCGCCAATTGCCACGTCGTCGGACTCCTCGCAATGACGGAAATTTATTTCGTTGCTCTTAGGATTTTGTAACTTTTTGTCATTGCGAGCGCATATCCTAAAAGCGCGTGGCAATCTAATAAGAGAAAATTATTCCTCTATACGGTTGTTCCAAGTAGTCCAAGAGTTTTATTTAGTGTATTTTCAAGTTTAAAGCGATTTTGAACTTCAAGTCGAGCGGCTTGACCGAATTTTTGGCGAAGTTCGGAATTTGAAATCAAAGTTTTCATTGCCTCCGTGAGCGCTTGCACATCATTCGGCGGTATGACCAACCCCGCGCCATTCTCAAGCATCCACCGGCATGCGCCGATATCTGTCGCGACGCACGGCAGACTGGCGGCCATTGCTTCCAAAAGCGCCCAGGGCATTCCTTCTTTTGAAGAGGGAAGGCAGAAAATATCAAAAGCTTTCAGTAAAGCGCCTGCATTATCGCGCCTTCCAACCAAGCGGACGCTTTTTTCAAGTCCGAATTTTTTGATGATGTCAACAATATTCCCACGCTCCGGACCGTCTCCGATTATCACAACTTCGAGATTCGTATCGGCTCGTAAAAGTGGCGCGAGCGCTTCCAAATACCACGGCAAATTTTTTGCCGGATAAAAATTCGCTGTCGTGCCGATGATGATTTTATTTTCATCCAAACCCAACGCTTGACGCGCGTCGTTTTTAGATAAAGAAACTCTGTCAAAATTAATCAGATCGATTCCATTCGGAATAGTAATGATTTTTTGCCGCGGTGTAATATGTAACTTTTTTGCCAATGCCTCGTCTGCGGGATGTACCGTAACGATAATGTCTTTTTTCGACGCGCTCCATTGCTCGCTTTTTAGATAAATCAACCGTTTTAACCAGCCCAACTTTTCCAAAAATGCCCAGCCGCCGATGCGGTAAATGGTTAACGGAACTTTTTCGAGGTATGCGGCCATTGATCCGACCACGCTCATTTTTGAGCTGTTCAAATGCACGACATCAGGTTTAAAGTCTCGAATCAACAGGCGGATTTCATGCAAAGCCGCTAAATCAGCCAACGGTGAAATCGAGCGCTTGACGGTTTTTAAACGCCTAAAATAAAGCCGTGCTTCACGGCACCTGGCTTCCAATTCACCGGCTTCACCCGCAGCCAGCATGACTTCATACCCGCGTTTTCTGGCCTCTTTCGCCGCAATAAAAATAAAATGCTGCGCCCCGCCCCAATCGGCAGTGGTTATGAGAAAAAGTATGCGGCGCTTGGCTATTGGCATAATTACAGCTAAGATAGCGGAATCAAACAATTAATACAAATATTCAATATACAATTCTCAATTTACAAATAGTACAAATTATTCAAACATTCTTATATTGGAAATTGAATATTGAAAATTGGAAATTTGATCTCAATATAACTCTATGTGCGGCATAGCGGGCATTGTTACAAAAAACGGAACCTCTCCGGATGAGAGCCAGCTTCGTCGTATGGCGTCCGCCCTGAAACACCGCGGGCCTGACGGTGAAGGTGTTTGGACTCGCCCGGGTATCGGTCTCGCGCATCGGAGATTGGCAATCATTGATTTGTCGGAACGCGGAGCACAGCCAATGCACGATACGCGCGGCGAAGTATCAATCGTATTCAATGGAGAAATATATAACTATCGTGAATTGAAAAATGAACTTAATGCGGACTGGAGATCAGAAAGTGATACAGAAGTAGTTTTAGAAGGTTATCGTAAATGGGGAGATAATGTTGTTAAGCGCTTGCGCGGGATGTTTGCTATTGCGATTTGGGATGCTCCGCGAAAACGTCTTCTCTTGGCGCGCGACCGCATTGGAAAAAAGCCGTTGTTTTATACGCAAACAGCTTCGGGCGATTTTTTGTTCGCCTCGGAAATCAAGGCGTTTCGCGGAGTTGCCGATCTTAAACCGGATTGGGATGCGATACGTTTGTTTCTTGGATTGCAATATGTTCCATCGCCAAAAACCGGATTTGAAAACATTTCACAGCTTGAACTGGGGTGCATTGGAATATTGGAGTCGGGAGAATGGCGGACGGAGAAATACCATAGGTGGAATGACGAAATCCGAATTACGAATGACGAAAGTGGAAATTCCGATCGAAGCATCGGGGCAATTTCCAATGACGAAATAGATCAACAGATTCGATCCAAGCTTGATGACGCCGTGAAGATTCGACTATTGGCGGCTGACGTTCCGGTCGGAGCTTTTTTGTCCGGCGGCATTGACAGCGCGGCAGTAGTTGCAATTGCTTCACGTTACTCGGAAAAACCTCTGCAAACTTTCACAATGGGTTTTCCAAGCCTGAAGATGGATGAGCGCAGGGAAGCGAGGAAGATAGCCGAGTTTTTTAAAACCGACCATCAAGATTTTGAAGCGCGACCGGAACATTTGATCGAGTTAATTGATACGTTGGTTGATCATTATGATGTCCCTTATGCCGATTCATCAGCTTTGCCGCTATGGCTTTTGGCGCGTGAAACCGCTAAACAGATAAAAGTCGTTTTAACCGGCGATGGTGGCGATGAGACGTTTGGAGGCTATCGTCGATATACGGCATTTGAGCGAGCTCTGCGCATCCCAAGCGCTGCGGCGTCGATTTTTGAAATAACCTGTCATGTAACACATGACAACAGATTTTGCAGAATGGCGGAAACTGTA
>JAHJFW010000102.1 GCA_018824765.1 Patescibacteria group bacterium | reverse complement strand
GGCAGATTGGTCAAATCCTCCGGCGTAAAGATTGGGCTGAACTCATTCTCCATAAACTGCGCGTCCTCCCCGCCAACGCGCATGGCCAAAATCGAGCCCACGTTTCCGAACACCGCCTTTGCCACTTCTTCCGACAACTGCGCGATATATTGGTGCGCTACCACCAAATTCAAACGGTATTTTCGCGCTTCAGACAAAATAGAAGCAAAAGATTCGTTGGCAAAATTTTGAAATTCATCAACATACAGATAAAAATCGCGCCGATCAATTTCATTCTTGATGTCCACGCGCTCCATGGCTGCCAATTGTATCTTTGTAACTATCATGCCGCCCAAGAGGCGCATATTATCCTCGCCGATTTTGCCCTTGGCCAAATTCACGATCAAAATTTTGCCTTCATCCATGATCTTGCGCGGATCAATGGTGGACTTCACCTGCGCCACAATGTTACGGATGATTGAGGCCGACAAGAACTGTCCGACTTTGTTCAAAACAGGGGCAATGGCTTCGGTAGCGTATTTCTCCGACCAAGAAGCGAACTCCGCCATCCAAAAAGTTTTTACGATCGGATTTCTGATTTTAACCGTAACTCGCGCACGGTAATCCTTATCTACTAGCAATCGGCTGATGCCCAAAAGCGTAGCACCGGGAAAATCAAGAAGCGCCAGCACGCAATTGAGCAGAATATATTCCATGCGCGCGCTCCACACATCCGGCCAGATTTTTTTGAACACTCCCATCAGACCCGAAGCCACCAAATGCTTTTGTTCCTCGCGCAACGATTCCAAAATATTAAAACCCACGGGAAAATCCATGTCCGCCGGATTGAAATACACAACGTCATTGATGCGGTTTGAGGGAATATAATCCAAAAGCTTTTCCGCAGTATCGCCGTGCGGATCAATGTAACAAGCGCCGTGTCCTGCCAGGATATCGGACAAAACCATATTCTCGAGCAATGTGGTTTTGCCCATACCGGTTTTTCCAATCACGTAAATGTGCCGCCGCCTGTCGTCTGTTTTAATGCCAAAACGCCGGAACTGATTCCGGTAGTTGACCGAAGCGAACAGTGAAATTTCGTTTTCGTGGTCGTGATTGTATTGGACGGGCATACTTATAAGAAAAATTTCCAATTTCCAATATTCAATTTCCAATGTCGGAAAATTTCGTAATGTTTGAAAATTGTAAATTGTAAATTGATAATTTGTATTTCACTTCACTCTTAACCTTAAAAAACTTTTCAAATGAAAAGCTCGATAAACTTTGCCGCTTTTTATTCTTTTGTAGGGGCATAGCCCGAGAAGGTAAGGAACTTAAAAAAGAACTATGACCGCGATGAAATTTCGTAATTAACAATGCGCATATTTTATAGGCACGTCATCCAAAAGGCAAATTCATCGGCGGTTCCGCTCGTTTGGCTTCAGTCTTTCCCAATTGCGGCGGTCGCGTCTGTATACTAATTGGGAAATGCCAAAGGCTGGCCAGTTCTTCAATATTCAATGCAAACGTCGGATCACCGACCCAGAAAGAACGGGTGCGATAAGCATTCACAATCCTGATCTTGCGTTTGTTATTGCGCGACTCCTTAAAAAACCACAATGCGCCGCTCGGAGGAATTCTTTTTGTCTCTGGCTTTAGCGACTGCATGTCATTGGTATTGAATTGTTTGATTACGCCGATAAAAGGATGCACTATGCGGGGTTTTTTCATCACCTCTTTTTTGGCCGCATATACGAACCTCAACTTGCACTGAAAGACAATTTTTGAAATTTTATTTTCCACGGCCTCCAGTACTTTGCGTTCTCCCGGCGTCAAAGTCCACATCCTTGATGCGAGAGGATTTTGCTCTTTAGCAAGCGCTGCCGAAGCGGGCAAAATTCCGAATTCCTGTAAAGCCATCCCGAGCAAACTAAACGGAAATCCCAAAATTTTCTGCCACAGCGCTTCTTTCTCCTCGACTTTCTGGCCGGTCAATTTTTTTACCAACAACTCCCCTTTGGCTCTGAATGTTTTTTGCTCAACAGGAATTAGTATTATCTGAAACCAAAATTGCTCTCCCGGCCCCAAGCGCGACATATTTTCCAGCAAAACCGCCAAAGGGTCTTTAAATTCCCCGGAAACCTTATCCTCAAAATCATGAAAAGTCCGAAGCGGGTACACGTCTGACATCGTAGGAATCATTTCCGTGCCAAAAGCATCCCACTCGGCATCAGGATAACGCGCCGGAACTTTCAAGGCATAATCCTCGACTTCGAAGATTTCCGCATCAGGATACTGGGCGTAAATCGATGCTTCAATCAGATCTCGATATCCCCGAACAGTATAAACGTGGTAATGCACGCGGCCCTCAATCGAAGCGATTTCAACGCTGATGACATCCTGCGTTTTACCGTCAAACCACTTTTCCTTCCAAGTGGCGCTAACGTGCGCTCCGGCCAAATGGGCGAAAATATTTTCCACAGCACGCGGCGTCTGTTCGGTCATGCGAGGCACGCTGATTGCCAACAACATCCATTGCCTTTTGGCATTGTAGATCGTCTGGCGCGAATTGAGATAAACCTGCAGCGCACCCCAAAGAAAGAAATATAAAAAAATCGCCCAGCCGCCGTTAACAAACAAAAACCACATCACGGCGAACGGATTGCCGCTAATCATCTCCAAAACCGACAGACCGGTTTCAATCATTAACGCCATTATAGCACGCCATCCGTGAGATTAGAATCTGGAATCTGGGTTAATAAAAATTATTCTACTTTGACTTTATGGACTAATCCCTATCTCTTTTTTCGCTTCAAATCCCACTTATTCCAAGTTACAAGCAAAGGTGAGGCGATAAATATCGAAGAATAGGCTCCGGTGGCAACACCGACTATCAAAGCCAATGCAAAATCTTTTATTGATTCTCCGCCGAATAAATAAACCGCAGTCATTGCCAAAAGCGTTGTGAGCGATGTATTCAGCGAACGCAACAGGGTTTGCTTGACGGAATTCTCGACAATATCACTAAATAGTCCGCCAGTGCGCTGCAAATTTTCGCGCACGCGGTCAAGGACTACAATTGTGTCATTGATCGAATAACCCATAATCGTCAAAATCGCGGCAATAAAAGGAGTGCCGATCTCCGTGCCGTAATATTTCCCAAGCACGGCAAATAAACCGACAGGCACAATCACATCATGGAAAGCGGTGATAATTGTGATGATGCCGTATTTCCAAGATTGGATGGGCGCCGAAACCTTGCGGAATGCCCAAGCGACATAAATCAAGATTGCGAAAAAGACTATGGCCAGCGCATAAATTGATTTTTGGCGCAGTTCCTTCCCGATCGCCGGACCAATGGAATTGAATTGCAACTCCGTGACAGAGCCGTATTTTTCATTAAGGGTTTGCAGAACCTCCTGATGGGTCTGCTCATCCAAGGCTTTTAAGCGCACATTGATATCCTGCTCGCCTACCGGCTGGACGGTTATGGCGCCGAGATCATGCCCGCCCAACGCCTGTTCAACCTCAATCGGTGAAGGCCGGTTGCCGTCAAAACGCACTGACAAAAGCGAGCCTCCTTTAAAATCAATCCCCTGCTTCAGTCCGAAAATCGCTACAGCCGCGATTGACCCGCAGACCAAAATGCCTGACAGCAGGTACCAAATTTTTCTTAAGCCGATAATTTTCATAATTATTTTAAACTTTATCAGTGGTTGATTTTTTACCTCCGGGGAACAGCCATGGCTTATTTTCAATCCATTTGAAACCGGCCAAGAAGCGCAACAATGCGCGGCTGGCGACTACGGCTGAAAACATTGAGACCAGCACGCCAATGGCCAGCGTCAATGCGAAACCCTTAATCACTGACGATGTGAACCAGTACAGCACTGCGCAGGAAATAAGCGTGGTTACGTTGCCGTCCCTGATGGAGGTCCAAGCGCGCTTAAAAGCCTCTTCCAAAGCTGTCTTTAGGGGTTTATCCAATTTGAGCTCTTCTTTCAAACGCTCAAAAATCAATACATTAGCATCAACCGCCATGCCGATGGAGAGGATTAGACCGGCTATTCCGGACAAAGTCAGGGTTACCGGCAGAAGTTTGAAAATTCCAAGGGAAACGACAGTGTATAAAGCCAGTGTTAAAATTGCGGACAAGCCCGGCAAACGATAGAGCACGAGCATGAAAAAGACTACGAATAAAATTCCGTATAATGCGGCTTTAAGCGAAGCGTTGATGGAATCTTGGCCCAATGTCGGGCCGACTGACTGCTGTGCTATAAGGTTGATCGGCACTGGCAAAGCGCCGGCATTCAACCGCTGAGCCAGAAGTTTCGCTTCTTGGATGGTAAAGCTTCCGGTAATTACTGCGCGGCCGCCGGTGATTTCCGTGTTGACAGTTGGAATGGAAATGGGCTGACCGTCCAGAAAAATTGCAACCTGCTTTCCCACGTTTCTTCGGGTGATATCGCCGAAAAGCTTGGCGCCTTCATCATCAAATACCAATGAAACCTGCGAGGAGCCGCTGTACTGGTCAAAATCCAATTGCGACCGTTTAAGATTCTTGCCGGTCAACTCCGTGTTTTTCCACGGCGAGGGCGGCGGCACAATATCAGACTCCTGCAACTTTTTGAGAAATGCCGCGCGCACGCGCACGTCATTCAAAGCGCGCTCATCAATTTTATAGATCAAGTGGTAGCCGAATTGGGTTTCAACCACATCGGAAATCTGCCCCTTGCTAAGTGCGAATGCCGGCTCTTCAAATTTTTCCACCATGATACCTTTTCCAAACCAGCCCAAATCCCCGCCAGTCATCGAAGCATTCGGCTCGTCAGAAAAGTACTGTGCCAATTGTGTAAAATTCTCGGCCGTTGCCTGCTGTTTGATATCTTGTATCTTCTTTAAAGCCTCATCTTTAGTGGATGAAGAATTCGAATTGACTGCGCCGGCGTAGGATATAAGGATGTGCGATGCGAACATTTCCATACCCGCATCCTTCACCTCTTCCACCTTAGCAATGGTATAAGTGTCCGCCGTTTCTATGACTTCCGGATGCACGGTGCCGGCCGCATCTTGCTTTAATACTTCGAACAAATCCGCGTATTCCGGCTTATCTTTTATAAAACCTAAATCACCGCCGTTTTGTTTCGTGGTCTCATGCTGGGACGTTTCCTGCACAACTGCTTCGAAAGTATCCGGCGCCGCCAAAGCCTTTACCAAAGCGTCTTGCGCCGTTTTTTTAACCTGCGCGTTATCCTCTTCCAATTTGGTTTTTTCTTCATCTGTCAAAACGCGGGGCGGTTCGTCACTAAGTTCCTTAAATTCCAAAATCGGCGTTTCACCGATAAGGTTAATGGCCTGATTTATGTCACGGATACCTGCGAGTTCTACGGTTACCCGCCAAGCCTGGCCGGCACGCGCGATTTGCACCAGTGGTTCGGATACGCCGATGGTATTCACGCGGCGCTCAATGACATCGCGCACGCCTTCCAAAGAATCTTTTTTGTCATTTTCAGGCAATTGGGAAACGTCAGCCTCATATTCGAGCCGCGTGCCGCCTTGAAGATCCAAACCCAGCACAAACGGTTTATTGATTTGCGGAAGGTTCCATTTCAACAAATTATTCGACCAACCGATCAAACTATTCAATGGTTGTGGATAAGTGATAATGGCTGTTACCACAAACAGCAGTGCCAGTCCCAAAACTCGACGCTTCAAGGCCTTACGCCCCATCCCGCCGGAAGAAAGTGTATATTTTCCCATAATATAATTGCGCAAAGTCTAACCAATATCCCGCGATTTAGCAAGCAACCCACCTCAACGTCTCTTAGAGACCTTGATATCTTTTCGCTACGTCTGACTTAGCCAACTACGGCGGACTCCGCCCACGTCAAGCGCATCACAAGTTCTTGCCATGGCAATGCTTAAATTTAACCGTTGTTCCGTCCGGTTTTTTTGTCCGTCCTCCTCCGCAGATGCTGCGGCGGACTCCGCTCGCGTCCAGTAAATTAAACGTTCTTGCCGTGGCAGTGCTTAAACTTCTTTGGCGTTCCATCTTCTTTCATTGCTCCGCATGGACATGGGTCGTTTCTTCCGACTTTTTCAAAACGCGGATCTTTGCCCTGTATCTGCTCCTGCCGTTCAGACGCTTGCTGCATTGTCTTAGCCGGACCTTGGAATTGCAAAGTTCCGCGTGTTCCAACCGACTGCAATTCGCGCTCAGCCACCTGCCGCGCGATCTGCACCCTGAAAATCCCATGCGCAACCTGCTTGTCTATCAACGCCAATAATTCATGGAACATC
>JAHJFW010000101.1 GCA_018824765.1 Patescibacteria group bacterium | reverse complement strand
ACCCTCGAATATGCTACTATCCGCATATGAAAAAGAAGACTTCTTATATATTTGAAATTTCAACGGTTTTTTTAAGTCTTTCATTAGTTTTTTCCCCGCTTGCGGCTGGTGCGGAGACTGCGCCATTTCCAGACGGATTTGACCCGAATTTAATCCTGTCTGATACGGATATATTCAACTCTGACGGGATGTCGCGCGCTTCACTTAATGCATTTCTGCGCGCTAAAGGCCGGCTGGCGGATTTACGGTTGCCGGATATTGACGGCGTGCAAAAAACCGCGGCCGACATTATTTGGCGCGTTTCACAATCCTATAGGATTAACCCGAAATATCTTTTAGTCCTAATCCAAAAAGAGCAGTCGTTAGTGGAGGACCAGTCCCCGTCGCAAAACCGTCTTGATTGGGCAACAGGTTACGGCGTCTGCGACTCATGCTCAAAAAACGATCCGAGCATACAAGAATTCAAAGGCTTTGCCTCGCAGATCGAATGGGCGGCCAAACAGCATCGCGAAAAATATCTGATCCAATTGCTAAGCAAAGGATTGACAATTGGCGGTTATGGCGTCGGCTCTAAAGTATCAATAGATGGCCAAATGATTACTCCTGCAAACCATGCAACTGCCATGCTATACAGCTATACTCCGCACCTGAATGGAAATATAAATCTGTGGCGCATTTGGCAGAAATGGTTCCTGCCGACTTACCCTGATGGTGCTGTGGTGCGCGGTAACCCAAGCGGCAAAACTTATCTCATCCGCTTTGGAGAAAAGAAGCCTTTTTCTTCGCAGGCAGTTGTCGCTTCGATCACTGATCCGAACAAAGTAATTGAAACCGAAGATACGGCATTGGCCGGCTATCCGGATGGGGCACCTATAAAATTCCCTCCATACTCACTGCTAAAAAATCCGAAGGGCGAAATATTTCTTCTGACACGCGATGCCAAGCGCAAAATCCAAGACATGCAGACTTTTGCCAAACTGAGTTTTAATGAGGATGAAATCATCGACGTCAAAGACGAGGATCTGTCTGAATATCCGGACGGACGGCCGATTACGCCTGATACCAGCTTTCCACAAGGGACGCTGGTAAAAATAGCGGATCAAGCGGGCGTGTGGTACGTGGAAGACGGTGAACGTCATCCGCTGGTTGATGCGGTTTTCCTGCGCTTATACTTCAATGGTTGGCGTATCCGGACGATTTCCGAAAAAGAAATGGAAAAACTTACGATTTCCGCGCCTTATACACTGCGTAACGGCGAACTTGTTAAATCGCCTTCTGTCGCAACAGTCTACGTGGTCGAAGAAGGCGCCTTGCGGCCAATTCCAACAGCTGAAATATTTGAACAAATCGGTTGGAGGTGGGAAAATATCGTTAATGTTCCGGACAGGGTTTTAGCGCTCCACAAAACAGCCGAACCTTTTAATCCTCCCCGAACCGAAACATCTGCCGAACTCGCCTCGCAGCAAATTGTCAATTGATTATTTGCTAATCTCCCTCATTGAAATTTCGTCATTCATCCTTTCCCATCTATCATTGAATATTGGAAATTAAAAATTGAAAATTTTTCCACCGTTCCTCATTCGTCATTCAGATTTAGTCATTCGTAATTTGTTACGTTTATGATCGTCTTTTCAGCCATTGTCCCCCACTCGCCTTTACTTTTGCCGACGGTAGGCAAAGAGCATCGCGAAAAATTAAAAGCCACACTGCAGGCTTATGCAGAAATCGAGCAGGCCGTCTATTTGGCTAAACCGAATTCGATTTGCATTATCGCACCGCACGGCACCCGCTATCCTGACGCATATAGCATCAACCTTGCCAGCAAATATGTCTGTGGGTTTAAAGCTTTTGGCGATTTTACAACTACCATCACTGCTAAAAGCGATTATTTGATGATTGACAGGCTGCAGCGAAAATTGCGCAACGAAGGCGTACCTTTGACATTAAGCTCTAGCGAAGAATTGGATTATGGTTATTCAGTCCCACTTCTATTATTAACGCAACATCTCACAGCTTGGAAACTTATTCCGATTTCACCCTCAATGCAGGACGGTCGCGCACATTTCGAATTTGGCCGCCAACTCAAACGCGTACTGCACGCTGAAGAAGCGCGGGTTGTGGTTATTGCCAGCGCAGACCTATCGCATAAATTAAGCCACGAATCTCCGGCAGGCGATTCAACCGAAGGACCGCTTTTCGACCAAGCTGTCCGAGACAGTTTGGCCAATAAAGACCCGAACACTTTGTTTTCACTTGATTCTAATATTGTTGAAAACGCGGCCCAGTGCGGCTTTAGGCCGATTTCCACTCTATTCGGCGTCCTCGATGGAATGAACCTAGAAACCAAAGTTCTATCCTATGAGGCTCCTTTTGGTGTCGGCTATCTGACAGCAAGATTCGATTTAAAATAATTGTTAGACGATAGGTGGTAGGTTGTAGTGGGTAGTTTGGAAATGACGAAAGGTGAGCGAGAAATTTTCCAAACATTGAAAATCGAAAATTCTTCCTTAATTCGTCATTAGTCATTCGATTTCGTCATTCTCCCTATACCAGCTACCAGATACCAGCTACTTCCCACTTACTTCTCTACCGCGAAATGTTCATCTCCGTTGTTCCGGTAAAAAGGACGCCTTATGGCGTGGACTGTTTTGATTATAAAATCGGCCACGAAGCCGGTGATGTTCGCGTGGGTGATTTGATTCAAGTGCCGTTTCGTAATCGCCAGACTCCGGCGCTTGTGATCAGCACGTCAGAGCATAGCGAATTCGCGGCTAAGACTATAAACCTCAACAAAATTAATCTGATTTTCAATTTGCCGGCTGTGATTGTTCCGTTTTTGTACTGCGAGGCGCAAAGAGCTTTTTCATCAAAACCTTCTGTTCTTTTGTCATGGATGCGCACTGTGCCGAAAAGGCAACACGAAAAACTTACGCCAACCCCGTTAAACCATCTGCGCAACGGATCTGATATCGCAACTTACGCCATAAATCGTTTTGAAAAAATTAGGCGTTACACAGAATCATCAAATGGCCGCGTTTTGATTCTCACCCCATGGAAAAATCGCGCGACCTCGATCGCCCATCATCTTTCTGCGCCTTTTTTGCACGCTGATCTAAACGACACAGCCGCATGGAAAACTTGGACTGAATTCGTCGCAACAAAAAAATCAACGCTGGTTGCCACGCGACTTGGCGCATGGCTGTCGATTTTTGCGGATACGGTGATAATCGACGAACCTGAAAACGATGATTTTAAGCAGGATGAACTGTCGCCGCGACTGGATGCAAGGCAACTGGTTGAAAGCGCAAAAGAATATCGAACAAATTTGCAAATAATAAAAGTCGGAACTACCTGCCGACTACGCGAAATCGAAAACGTTGCAGCACAAAACCTTCCTTCGATTCAAATTCCAATAACTTATGTAGCATGGAACTCAAAAGGACGCTCGCAAATTGAAGGCCTGCAAGTCCAAACATTGTCAGCAATCGAAAATGCAATTAATGAAAAACGCCGTGTCATCATTCTGCATCCGATTAAAGGCGAAACCGCCCGCGTTACCTGCCGCGATTGCGCATGGACATTAACCTGCCAAAATTGCGGTTTTGCAGTTACGCGCGGCCAAGCCTCGGCGATCTGCGGACGCTGCGGCCAAAAAACCGTCCTGCCGGCAGTTTGCGCGAATTGCAAAGGATCTGCACTCGCCGGCGGCCGCACAGGCAAAGACCGCCTGATCCGCAACTTGGCTGGGATTTTTCCGACAAATGCATTCTCCGTCCTTGACCTGAAAGAATGGCATAACCACTCATTAGCGCACGAAGCTTTGGTCATCATTACTGATTTGTCGCTCATTGGCGGAGTGGCTGAAGATATCAGGCGGCGCGAAAGGCTGATTCTTGCGTATCGGCGCTTGGCTGCGGCCGTCCAAAATGCCGGCGGAAAGATGCTGGTCCAAGGCGATGAGGAATTAATCGAAACAGCTGACTCTTGGCTGCAAAGCGACGGACTTCTTAAGGCTTTGCAGGCCGAATGGAAGGAGCGCAAAACTTTTAAATATCCTCCGGCTTACAAGCTTATAAAACTGCTCATCGATGGCACGGCCGAAAAAGCCGACGAGCTGTTCGCAAGGCTTACGGCAGCTCTGCCTTTGCCATGGGAAACCCGCGGACCGTTTAAAGTCGCTTATCGAGGGAAGGGCAGAAAAGAGCGATTTGTCATACACGCCTTGCCACCGACAGGCCAAAAAGAGTCGGGAATCAGTTTAAATCTTGAAGCTTTTGCTAAAGAAGCCATAATTGACCTTGACCCAATCGCATTTTTCATGTAAAAGAAACTCAACAATACTTCACTCCATATACCAGCTACTAGCTACCAGCTGCCTGCAAACATTATTATGCCAATTCTCCCAATCCTAACCAATCCAACGCCATCGCTCCGAGAGCGGTCTCTTGAGGTAGAAACTAAAACAATTGGCACGCCAGATTTCCAGGCGTTTCTTGACGTCTTAATCGAAACAATGTTCGCGGCAGACGGTGTCGGCATTGCCGCGCCGCAGGTCGGCCGCAACATCCGCGTTTTCGTCGTGAACCGCCACGGCAAAGGAGAGGTTTATATCAATCCTCGTTTAACAAAAATTTCAGAAGCAACGGCTATCGCAGAGGAAGGATGCTTGAGCGTGCCTGACGTTTGGGGCATGGTGGAGCGCGCAAAAAAAGTTTCTGTCGAAGCGCTGAACCGGCATGGGCGCATAGTGACACTGGATTGCAGAGGACTTGAAGCTGTCACCTTCCAACACGAAACCGATCACTTGGACGGAATCCTGTTTATTGATAAGGTGAAAGATAGAGAGTCCATAAAGTCTGTAAAGTCCATAAAGTCTTAAAGTCAATGATATTCGGGAAATGACTTGATGGACTTTATAGACTTGATGGACTTTACGGACTAACCCATGTTCCGCATCATTTTCTTCGGGACTTCCGATTTTGCCGCACCGCATCTGGATGCGCTGATTAGAGATCCGTCATTTCAGGTGATTGCAGTGGTTACGCAAGCGGATAAGCCGGTCGGCAGGCATGCGGAGCTAAAGCCTCCACCGGTAAAACTACTGGCTCAGCGCTTTGGGATTACGGTTTTCCAGCCCCAAAAAATCGCGGAATTAAAAGATGACGCGCGTTTTCAAAATTTGCTAAATCCGCGTCCCGATGTGGGCGTGATTGTTTCATACGGAAAAATTCTGCCGCAATGGATTCTGGATCTTCCGGCATTCGGTATCGTAAATGTCCATGCCTCCCTGCTCCCGCGCTGGCGCGGCGCATCGCCTATTCAGGCGGCAATCGCGGCTGGCGACCGCAAAACAGGAGTTACTGTCATGAAAATTGATGCGGAAATGGACCACGGACCGCTTTTGGCAACGGAGGAAGAGATCATGCGGCCGGAAGACACCGCCGGAGCGCTAAGCATGCGGCTGGCGCGGCGCGGCGCGGCGCTTCTTCCAAAAACCTTGGCGGAATATCTTAATAAAAAAATCCTCCCGACCGAACAAAACCACGCTAAGGCGATTTATTGTAAAATCCTAACGCGCGACGACGGAAAAATAGATTGGAACCGCACCTCCTCGGAAATCGAGCGGCTCGTCCGCGCTTACGATCCGTGGCCGGGAACATGGATGGAATTGGGCGACAAGCGCTTAAAAATACTTAAGGCCCGCATCAGGCCGAATGACGCCGCCTTCAAAGCAGGAACGCGTTTCTTATGGAAAGGCCGTCCCAGCGTCAAATGCGGCCAAGGAACAGTGATTGAACTCGAGACCGTCCAACCCGAAGGTAAAATTCCGATGAGCGGCGAGGCTTTTACGCGAGGATATCAAAACTGGATTTCGCTGAAAGAAAAGTTGGAGTCTGAAATGGTTTGATTATAATCAAACGTACCTGGTACGTACCAGGTACGTACCAGGTACGTTATCCACAGTGTTGGCAATCTCGTGTCATCCTCGTCCGCCTAAGGCGGAGGGATCCAAGATATATAAAATTACTTCCTCTTATTCAAGATTCCCGCAGGAGTTTATCCTCGACTACGATCGAGGGCGGGAATGACATGAACAGTAGTTTCAACGGCTTATCCCCTAATTATGGTTTGATGCAGTCATAAAGCCCTCCGCCGCCAGCAAAAACCCGAAACCCAGCGGATGATTGAGATACGGCGTAAAAAAATGGACAACTGCCAGTCCTGCCAGAAGCGCAAATCCAGAAATACGCACCCACGGCTGAAACGGAGACCTCGACCAACGCAAACCAATGGATGCTAGCAACCATGCCATCACTACAATTCCAATGAACCCAAATTT
>JAHJFW010000100.1 GCA_018824765.1 Patescibacteria group bacterium | reverse complement strand
GAACGCTCCTTAATGGTCTTATCCAATTCGGAAATTATCGTCTCAAGCGAAACCAACGCCTGTTTCAAATCTTCCGTTTGCACGGCTAGTTTTTCAAAACGGTCCTTAGTCTCTTCATACTCTTTCAGCACTTCAGGATCTATGCCGCCTATCCATTCCAACTGCGAACGCAAACGGTTCAACGTTGCAACCAAAGTTTCAGGAGCTTCGCCGAATTTTTCAACCTGCAGAGCATCTGCCGCCGCTTCCAAAGTTTTCTCCAGCTTCGGCGCATGGGTTCGCAAATCCTGATAAAACGCTTCGCGCCGGGTCTCCAAGCGTGCCAACTCTATTTCGGCTTCATTCGCTTTTGCTCCGGCCTTTGAAGCAGCATGCCGCACATCCGTCAGCTTGTGCTGCAATTCAAAAATATGCGAACGCTTGCCTTCCTCATCCCTATTCCAATCGTCCAAGCGTTTTTCCGCCGTCTTGATTTCGCCTTCGATGCGCTGCATTTCCGCAACCAGTTTTTGCGCCTCCTTTTCAGCAGCAGAGTCAGATTTTTCAGCAGCCGCCGGTTCAGGCGCCGGCCTTTGCAGCTTCGACAATAAATCCGCATTGATCGTACGCACGTTTTCAACCATTTTTTTCACCTTGGCCATGTCCGGCCTGTCAGCCTCAAGCGCCTCCCACAGTTCATCGTACTTTTTATTCAATTCGTCGATCGCTTTTATGATTTTGGACAATGGCAAAGGCGCCCACGCCTTCTCACTGCGCGCCAAGGCAACCTCTTTGGAGGTTTCCAAACGCAACTGCCGTTCGCGCAATTTGCCGCGTTCTTCCTTCAAATTGTCCAAAATACGCCTTAACTCCTTAAACCCTTCGGACGGCGGTTCAGCTTTTTCCAAAGCCCTCAACTCGGCTTCCAATTTCTCGGCCAGAACCGCGCGCTTGCCGCTTTCTTCCTTGGCAACGAAAACGGCGCTTGCGGCAGCGTTCAACTTAGCGCGCAAATCTGCCCATTGGCCGCCGTAATAAACGCGTTCCAAATCAGACAATTTTTGTTCCAACTCATCCCTTTGTTGCAAGCGCTTAGCTTGCCGCTCAAGCGATGACAAGCGCGGCGCAATCTCACGCAATAACAATTCAGCTTGTTTCAAATTATCTTTGGTGGCCGCTAATTTATTAACCGAAGACTGGCGCTTGAGCTGGAACGGCTTGAGGCCGGCGGCTTCGTCAAAAAACTCCTTGCGCTCGGTAGGTGAAGCGATCAACACGCTGTCCACCATTCCCTGCCCTATAACGCTGTAGGTTCTCTGGCCTATTCCGGCTTGCGCGAGCAGCAAAACAATGTCGGCCAAGCGCACAGCTTGTTTGTTGACTTCGTATTCGGATTGGCCGTCGCGGTAGACGCGGCGCGTAATCACTATTTCCGGCAAATCTATATCCGGCTTACCTGCCTGCCGGTCAGGCAGGTCATCATTCACTAAAGTCAGACTTACTTCCGCAAAACCTGAACGCGACTTTTTTTGCGATCCGCTGAAAATCACATCTTCGCTTTTTTTACCGCGCAACAATTTCAAGCTCTGTTCGCCCATAACCCAGCGGACCGCATCTGCAATGTTTGATTTGCCCGAACCATTAGGGCCGACAATTGCGGTTAAACCGCGCCGCCCCTTTGTGTCAGGTGAAAATTCCAAAATTGTTTTATTGGCAAAAGTTTTAAACCCTTGGAGCTCTAGTAGCCTGAGATACATAAGACCCGTGTAGGATAACGAATCTGCCCGTTTTTGTCATCATCCGCCTGCCCCTCGTCCTAGCATGACAATACAAAATAGTTCTGCTAATCTGTTTTGATATGCCACATACACGACGATTGGAAGAAGGCGGCGGCATGCAGCATTTTCAAGACGCCTTAGCCGAAGCCATTGCCGAAAACGTTGAAATGCCGTCCGGCGGCATTATCACGCTTTTAGAGGCGAAAGTTACTCGCGACACCACTCAAGCCAAAGGTGTAATTTCAGTTTTTCCCACTATGCTGGAGGAAGAAGCTTTACTGGCTTTAAAAGAATCCGGCCGCGATATAAAAGACGCGCTGGCAAAAAAACTCCGATTAAGACGAATTCCGCATATCCATTGGACTTTTGATCACACGGAAACCGAAGCGGAAAAAATCGAGAAAACCATAGAAGAGCTGAGAAAACGCGGGGAGCTATAGGCGGCGGGGAATTGACGCGGGAGGGAAAATGCCCTACTCTAACCCATCGCCTTATGCCGGATCCGCAACACACCTTCAATCAATTACATGCCGCTCTAAAACCAGCGGAGCGTGTTTTATTGATTGCGCATAAAAAACCTGATGGCGACACATTGGGAGCCAGTTCGGCTTTTTTCGCTTGGTTGCAACGCGAAAATAAACACGTTGAAATTTTTTGTGTGGATCGGCCTGTGGCGGCATTCCGCTATCTGGACCATGCACATTGTTACAGCACGGACGAAAAAATATTCACTGCGCACTACGACATCGTGATAATTTTCGATTCCGGCGATCTGCAATACTGCGGGGTCGTTGAACACATGAAACACCTGCCAGCCG
>JAHJFW010000099.1 GCA_018824765.1 Patescibacteria group bacterium | reverse complement strand
TTGCATTGGCCTTGATAGTCGGTGTTGCCACTGGAGCCTATTCTTCGATATTTATCGCCTCGCCATTGCTTGTAACTTGGAATAAGTTGGATTTGAAGAGAAAGAAGTAGGGCAGAGAAAAATTTACAATATTCAATTTACAATTTTCAAACTTTACGACATTGAAAATTGATAATTGGTAATTGAAAATTTGAATTTCTTTTACCGCCTCGTTTCCGTGTTATAATGCCATTGATGATTGAAACCGGTCTGTCGGTTTTGGAAATGATTAGCGGCAATCCGTTTGCCGTAATGTGGTTTTTATTTATAAACGGCGGCTGGGCGGTTTTTTTGTATTTGATTATCTGGGGCGCCTTGCAGATTTATCTCAATTCGCGCCAAACAATATACAACTCTAAGAGGCAATGGATGCTGTTGGCCATAAGCGTGCCGCGCATGACCGAACAGACGCCGCGCGCCGTGGAAAATATTTTCGCACATTTGGCCGGTGCGCACGTCAGCGCCACTTGGAAGGAAAAGTGGATAGACGGCAAAACGCAGGATATCATCAGCGTTGAAATCGCTTCGATTGAGGGTCGAGTGCATTATTACGTTTATACTACGCGTGGATTCCGTGATCTGATTGAAGCTTCGATTTATGCACAGTATCCGGATGCGGAAATTGCAGAAGTCGAGGATTACGCGCTGAAAGTGCCGGCGCGGTATCCTGATGCGGAGTGGGACGCTTTTGGTACGGAAATGATCCCGACCATGTCAGATGTGTATCCGCTCAGGACTTTCCATGATTTTGAGGACAAGGTTTCCGGAGAATTCAAAGACCCGCTGGCGGTTTTGCTGGAAAATATGTCGCGCTTGGGGCCGGGAGAGCAATTTTGGTTTCAGATAGTCATGATACCTATTGAGCAAAAAACATTTAAAGCCAAAGGCGAGCTGGAGGTAAAAAAATTAACCGGACAGAAAGTCGAGGTGAAAGCGCCGTTGTGGCAGAAGATTTTGGAATTGCCGTTCAATCTGATCGGAACATTTTTGCAGGAGTTCGGAATTCTGTCCGCTCCTGCGGCGCCGGGTAAAGAGCAAAATCCTCTCTCTTCAAGGATGTGGACCTTGACGCCGGGCGAGCGCAAAGTGCTGGAGGCGATGGAAAATAAACTTTCAAAAATCGTATTTCAGTGCAAGTTGAGGTTCGTGTATGTGGCAAAAAAAGAGGTGATGAAGAAACCCCGCATCGTGCATCCGTTTATAGGCGTAATCAAACAATTCAATACCAATGACATGCAGTCGCTGAAGCCTGAGACGAAAAGAATACCGCCGAGCGGCGCATTGTGGTTTTTCAAGGATTCGCGCAATAACAAGCGGAAAATCAGGGTTGTGAACGCTTACCGCGCCCGCTCTTTCTGGGTCGGAAATCCGACGTTTGCAATGAATATTGAAGAACTGGCCAGCCTGTGGCATTTTCCAATCAGCATCCAGACGCGGCCGCCGCAACTGGGAAAGACTGAAGCCAAACGCGCGGAGCCGCCGATGAATTTGCCTTTTGGCTGACGCGCCTATAAAATAAACGTAAGTTTAAAATCCCAAATCTAAATACGGTCATAGTTCTTTATTTAAGTTCCTTACCTTCTCGGGCTATGCCCCTACATAATAATAACCAACGACAAAGTTTAAAGAGCTTTTCATTTGAAAAGTTTTTTAAAGTCAGAGTGTCTACAAAATACAAATTTTCAATTTACAATTTACAATTTACAATTTTCAAACATTACGAAATTTTCCGACATTGGAAATTGAATATTGTAAATTGAAAATTTTTCTTATAAGTATGCCGGTCCAATATAATCACGATCACGAAAACGAAATTTCACTGTTCGCTTCGGTCAACTACCGGAACCAGTTTCGGCGTTTTGGCATTAAAACAGACGACAGGCGGCGGCACATTTACGTGATTGGAAAAACCGGCATGGGCAAAACAACATTGCTCGAAAATATGGTTTTGTCGGATATCCTGGCAGGCCACGGAGCATGTTACATTGATCCGCACGGCGATACGGCGGAAAAATTGTTGGATTATATTCCGTCTAACCGCATCAATGACGTCGTATATTTTAATCCGGCTGACATGGATTTTCCCGTGGGTTTTAACATTTTGGAATCGTTGCGCGAAGAGCAGAAGCATTTGGTGGCTTCGGGACTGATGGGGGTGTTCAAAAAAATCTGGCCGGATGTGTGGAGTGCGCGTATGGAGTACATTCTGCTCAATTGCGTTCTGGCGCTTCTTGATTTTCCGGGCGCGACGCTTTTGGGCATCAGCCGATTGCTGGTGGACAAGGATTATCGCGCGCGAGTGACGGTTAAAATCAGAAATCCGATCGTTAAAACTTTCTGGATGGCAGAGTTCGCTTCATGGTCTGAGAAATACGCGACTGAAGCCATTGCCCCTGTATTGAACAAAGTCGGTCAGTTTTTGTCGGCCTCAATCATCCGTAATATCGTGGCGCAGGTGAAGTCCACCATTGATCCGCGCAAGATCATGGATGAAGGCAAAATTTTGATCGTGAATTTGGCCAAGGGCAAGATCGGCGAGGATAATATGCGCCTCTTGGGCGGCATGATAGTTACAAAAATACAGTTGGCGGCCATGGAGCGCGTGGACATCAAAAATGAAATTGATCGGCGAGATTTTTACCTGTATGTCGATGAATTCCAAAATTTTGCCAACGAATCTTTTGCTTCCATTTTGTCTGAAGCGCGAAAATACCGTTTGAATTTGGTTGTGGCACACCAATATATCGCGCAATTGTCTGAAGAGGTGGCAAAGGCGGTGTTCGGAAACGTGGGCTCGATTTTGGCCATGCGCGTTGGCGGGGAGGACGCGCAGTTTATGGAGAATGAGTTCAGCCCAATCTTTACGCCGGAGGATTTGACCAATCTGCCGAAGTACCAGATGTATTTGAAATTGATGGTTGATGGCGTGGCTACGGCGCCGTTTTCAGCAATAACCTTGCCGCCGATAGCCAACCGCACCGGCAGTGAGCAGAAAGTGGTTGCAGTATCGCGCGAACGTTACAGCGAACCGCGCTCCGTGATTGAGGAAAAAGTTTTGCGCTGGAGCGGAATGGAAACTGATGTGAGCGGCGAATATCCGAGCATTGTAACCGCTGAAGAGAAGGAGGCGGGTGAGGAGGCAGTGGAAAAACCTGCGGGTGGCGAGGCTGCTCCGGCAGAAGAACGTGAGTTTTTGAGGTTTTCTCCGGAGAGGCTCAAAGCGATGGAAAAGCCGGCCGGAAGCAAAAAAGAAAAGCCGAAATTTCCGCACACCTGCACGCGCTGCGGAAAAGTTTGGGAAATGCCCATCCAGCTCGATCCGACAAGACCGATGTATTGTTCCGAATGTCTTCCATTGGTGCGTGAGGATAATAAGATGAAAAAGACGGTGCTGAAAACGGCCTTAAAAGGCGGCGCATCCTTAAGTGAAAAAGGGGGGATTGTGATAGAGGCTGAAGAGCCGGCGAACAAAAATGCCGAAAATAAGTTGGGCGTGATGTTCGACCAAGACAGGTCAGGAGAAGGTACGAGGCCGGGCCCTGTTCCGGCAGATCAGATTTCGAGACAGCC